>JAPLTR010000218.1 GCA_026398065.1 Verrucomicrobiota bacterium
CCTGGGTTTACACGCCCGAGCAGCAGAAGCAGCTCACGAAGCTCCTGAGCGATCTCCGCGACGTCGAGGACCGCCAGAAGAAAGCCCAGCCCACGTGGTCTGAAAAACTCGCCACCTTGGAAAAGGATTTGCTCGCCCAGCGCATCGAGTGGTCCCCGCTCGTCGCCACCGAGCTGGGCAGCATCAGCGGACTCAACCACCCCATCCAGCTCCCCGATCGCTCCGTGATCACCGAGGGCCACCCCAGCACCAATGGCGATATCTACATCATCGCGACCGCCCAGGAGGGCGCCACCGCCCTGCGCCTCGAGGCGCTCCGCCACGATGACCTGCCCTTCGGCGGCCCCGGCCGCAGCCTCTACGGCACCTGGGCGATCAGCGAACTCGAGGTCGGCTCGCAACTGCCCGATGCGGCCGACACCACGAAGTGGGACAAGGTCGCGCTGAAGAACGCCACCGCCGATTTCTCCGAGCCCACCCGCGCCCTTGAGCGCGAATGGGACGCCGCCTTCGACAAGGAGCACCGCCGCACCATCGGCCCCGTCTCCTACCTGATCGATGGCGACAACAACACCGGCTGGCGCTCCGACCGCGGCCCCGGCCGCCGCAACACCGAGTCCGTCGCCGTCGTGCAGTTCGCCGAGCCGCTGAAGTTTCCCGCCGGCACCAAGCTCCGGTTCCTCCTCCGCTTCAAGCACAGCGGCGACGACAACGGCCGGCACAACTGCATGCTCGGCCGCTGCCGCCTCTCGTTCACGTCCGCGCCCGACGCCCAGGCCGCCCCCGTTGACTACGCCGCCGTCCTCGCCCTCGACACCCCCGCCGACCAGCGCACCCCGGCCCAGCAGGCCGCGCTCTTCGCCGCCTGGCGCGCCGCCACTCCCGAGGGCAAGAAATTCCAGACCGAGGCCAACGCCCTCTGGGCCAAATACCCGATGGCCCAGACCTCCGTCCTCCACCTCGCCGAGCGCACCGGCCCCGATGTCCGCGAAACCCGCCTCCTCGACCGCGGCGCCTGGGACAAGCCCACCCACGTCGTCGCCCCGCGCGTCCCCGCCGCGCTTCACCCGTTGCCCGCCGACGCCAAGCCCGACCGCCTCGCGCTCGCCCGCTGGATTGTCGACCGCCGCTCCCCGCTCACCGCCCGCGTCGCCGTGAACCGGGTCTGGCAGGCCGTCTTCGGCACCGGCCTTGTCGATCCGCCCGAGGATTTCGGCACGCGCACGCCCGTGCCGCTGCAGATCGACCTGCTCGACTGGCTCGCCGTCGATTTCATGGACCAGGGTTGGAGCCAGAAGAAACTCGTCCGCACCCTCCTCACCAGCCGCGCGTATCAGCAAACCTCGCACGCCACCCCCGCCCAGCTCGAACGCGATCCGCGCAATCAGTACCTTGCGCGCGGCCCCCGTTTCCGCGTCGATGCCGAGGTCGTCCGCGACCTCGCCCTCGCCTCCGCGGGCCTCCTTTCCGCGAAGGTCGGCGGACCCAGCGTGTTCCCTCCCGTCCCGGCCAACGTCCTCGCCTACAACTATTCCCCGGTCACCTATTGGGAGGTTCCAAAAAACGAGGACCGCTATCGCCGCAGCCTCTACGTTTTCCGCAAGCGCTCGATGCCCGATCCGATGCTCAGCTCCTTCGACGCACCCAACGGCGACTTCTCCTGCGTCCGCCGCGTCCGCTCCAACACCCCCCTCGCCGCCCTGACCGGTCTCAACGAAACCATCCTCGTTGAGTCCGCCCAAGCCCTCGCCCTCCGCGTCTGGCGCGAGGGCGGCGCCACCGACGCCGACCGCATCGCCTATGCCTATCGGCTCTGCACGTCGCGTCCGCCTCGTCCCGCCGAAACCAAGACCGTCCTTCAGCTCCTCACCGACACCCGCGACCGCCTCCGGAAGGGCGAGCTCAAGGCCGGCGACGTCGCGTTCTCCGATCTCACCCGCGCCGGCGATCTCCCGCCCGACGCCGCGCCCATCGACCTCGCCGCCTGGACCATCGCCGGCCGCGTCCTCCTCAATCTCGACGAAACCCTGACCAAGCACTGATCCATGAATCTCGCCGAAGAAATTCGTCTCGCCTCCGCCCGCCAGCTCTCCCGCCGCTGGTTTCTCCGCGAGTGCGGCGTCGGCCTCGCCGGCATCGCCGCCAGCTCCCTCCTCGCCCGCGAAGCGGCCGCGGCTCCCGGGCCCGCCGCGCCCAACCCCCTCGCGGTCAAGCCCCCGCACTTTCCTGCCAAAGCCAAGCGCGTGATCTACATGTTCCAGGCCGGCGCCCCGAGCCACCTCGAGCTCTTCGACCCCAAGCCCGAGCTCACCAAACGCGACGGCCAGCTCCCGCCCGCCGAGCTGCTGCAAAACTACCGCGCCGCCTTCATCAAGCCCAACTCCGCCCTGCTCGGCCCGAAGTACAAATTTTCCAAATACGGCCAGGCCGGCACCGAGTTCAGCGAGCTCCTCCCGCACACCGCGAAGCTCGCCGACGACCTCTGCCTCATCCGCTCGATGCAGACCGACGCCGTCAACCACGCCCCCGCACAGATCCTGATGAACACCGGCTCGCAGCAGTTTGGCCGCCCGAGCTTCGGCTCGTGGAGCCTCTATGGCCTCGGCAGCGAGAGCGAGAACCTCCCCGGCTACGTCGTCCTCACCAGCGCCAAGGGCACCAGCGGCGGCGCGAGCAACTACGGCTGCGGCTTCCTCCCCACCCTCTACGGCGGCATCCCCTTCCGCGGCACCGGCGATCCCGTCCTCTATCTCTCCAACCCGAAAGGAGTCGATGCGAAGGCCCAGCGCGCCTCCCTCGACACCCTCCACCAGCTCAACGACCTCGCCCTCGCCGAGGCCGGCGATCCCGAGATCGCCGCCCGTATCCAGAGTTATGAGATGGCCTACAAGCTCCAGACGAGCGCGCCCGAGCTCATGGACCTCTCCAACGAGCCTCCGCACATCCTCGAACTCTACGGCATCAAGGATGTGAAGGTCTCCAACTACGCCCGCAACTGCATGCTCGCCCGCCGTCTCATCGAGCGCGGCGTCCGTTTCGTCCAGCTCTTCCACGAGGCGTGGGACCAGCACGGCGACCTCACCAAGGCCATCAAGAAGAACACCGAGGACACCGATCAGGCCAGCGCCGCCCTCGTCACCGACCTCAAGCAGCGCGGCCTCCTCGACGACACCCTCGTCGTCTGGGGCGGCGAATTCGGTCGCACTCCCATGGTCCAAGGCGGCAACGACGGTCGCGATCACCACAACCGCTGCTTCAGCATGTGGCTCGCCGGCGGTGGCCTGAAACGCGGCTACGTCCACGGCGAGACCGACGACCTCGGTTTCAACGTCGTGCGCGACCCGGTGCACGTCCACGACCTCAACGCGACGATGCTCCACCTCCTCGGCCTCGACCACCTGCGCCTCACCTACCGCTTCCAAGGCCGCGACTACCGTCTCACCGACGTCCATGGCGAACTCGTGAAACCGCTGCTGGCGTAGGCCGCGAAAGACGCGAGCTATCGCAGCCAGGTAGGCCGCCCGCTCGCGGGCGCTTCTTCAGAACAACGGACCAGCGCCTGCAAGCAGGCTGCCTACCCTACTCCCTCACCGCCCTCACCGTCCCCGGCACCCGCACCTCGCCCGAGTCCGCGCTCGCCAGTGCCGCAAAACACAGCGCGAGGCTCTCCAAATTGTTCCGCGCTCCGTTCGTCGGCTCACGTTTCTCCTCGATGGCGCACAACAGCTCGCCCATCGCCCCCTGAAATCCGCTGGTAAACCAGGTGCCCTCCAGCGGCACGGCTGCCTGCCCCTCGCCGGTGTGCAGGACCACGGTCTGCTCCGACAGACTTGGTCCGGCGCTCCGCAGCGTCCCCTTGCTCCCGCAGACTACCGTGCGGTCCTCCTGCCCGTGCCGGACATGGCCGTTGAAATTCAACCGCACCTGCGCCCCCGGATAGTCTATCGCCACCTGCGCCAGCATCGGCGGCTTCATTTTCTGAAACGCCGTCCGCGCCACACTCGCCCACACGCGCTCGGGCTTCCGTCCCCGCAGAAACTGCGCCGCCATGTCGAACCAGTGGATCCCGAAGTCCAGCAGCACCAAATGATGCACCTCTTCAAACGCCGTCCCCGCCGTCCATGTATGGTCCCACTGGAGGGTGAAATCCACGCTCGCCACTTCGCCGATCACTCCGGCCCGGATCGCCGCCGCCATATACGAAAAATGCGGTGCCCAGCGCCCGTTCTGATTGACGGCGATTTTCAATCTCTGTTTTTCGGCCAGCGCAGCCAGCCGTTCACCATCTGCGAGCGTCAGCACAAAAGGCTTTTGGCAAAGCACGTGCTTGCGTGATTCGAGCGCAAATTCGGTAGCCGCCAGGCGTTGGGCTGGGTGCAACGCGAGATCCACTACCTCGATATCTGGACGTTGCAGCACGTTACGATAATCTGAATACACCGCCGCCTCTGGAAAAAACTCCGCACGCCGCTGCTCCGCCTTCGCTATCGTCCGGTCGCAGAGCGCCACTACATCGAGCCCCATCTCCCGATACGCCCGCAGGTGATACTCCGCAATTCCGCCGCACCCGATCAGCGCGATCTTCGGCCGATATGCCTTCGGCCGCGGCGGCAAATACGCCAGCACCGGCCCTGCCATCGCCCCGCCCGCGCCTGCCGCGCTTAACCCATACCCACCGGCTTTCATTTCCTCGCCCATGGTCAGTCGATCAGTTTCACCGTCTTCTTGAGCCGCGCGCTCAGCACCGCGCTGTCCACGATCTGTTGCCCGATCCGCGCGATCCTCGGAGACAACGGCCCCTCCACCGGCAGCCCGTTCCGGATGCAGCTCACAAAGTACTGAATCGGATTTTGCTCCGGCGCCTGCAACGCATCGACCGGCACGTCCTCACCCTTCACATTCGTCCGCGTCTGCAACCGCACGGTCGGCTCGAAATCGTACGAGCTGATTGTCCCGTCCTCGCCCTTCAGCACAAAGCCGCACTTCGGCTGCGGCTGCTGCGTCCACGGATCGGTAAACGTCCCCCAGCGCGTCTCGAACTTCGACAGCCCCGTCGCGTAGCGCGCAAGGGTCACGCTGTGCTGGTCCACCTCCAGGCCGCGCGTCTCATCCACGACCGTCGTCACCTCCAGCGGCTTCTTCCCGCCATGGTACCACGACCCCAGGGTCGTCCCGTAACCGAGGTAATCCAACAGCGACCCGCCGCCCGCCGCTTTTTTGTAGAACCAGCTCTTCCGCTTCATCGCCGGCGTCGGCTCCACCTCGATCTTGTCCGCGAGATGGTACAACGGTCCGCGGTTCCCATCGTAGAAATGCACCTCCTGCAGCGCGCCGATGCGCCCCTCGCGCAACAACCGGTGCGCCGTCACATGCGCCGGGTACCAGCGCAACGGCCAATTGATCGCCAGCAGCCGCCTCGCACGTTTGGCCGCCGCGATCATGCGGTCCGCCTCGCGCAGCGTCGCGGCGAACGGTTTCTCCACCAGCATGTGCACGCGATACTTTGCCGCGAGTTCGACATACTCCGCATGCCGTGCCGTCGCGGGACAGAGCACGACAAAGTCCGGCTCCGTCTCCGTCAGGCAGCGCTGCGGGTCGGTGAACACGCGTCCGGCCGGTATCCCAAAATTCGTGACCGCCGTCTGCATCCGCGCCGGGTCCTCGTCGCAGATCCCCGCGATCTCCACCTCGGGATGCCCGTGGCACATCCGCAGCAGGTCGCCCATGTGCATATGGTCGAAATTGAGGCCGACTACCTTGAGCTTCTTCATCGGGGTAGGAGTAAAGTCAGGATCAGTAGCGGGTTGACGCGAACGCAAAGGTCGCCGCCGGCGTGGACACAAAGATGCGGGCGAGTTGCGCGGATGTCACTCCCCGCTCGCGCAATTCGCGCGAAAAATCCGTCTGCAAAAAACGGAGCCCCGGCCCGCCGCCATGGCTTTTCCAGTAGCTCCGCCGCGCCGCGTCCATCCCGAGCATGATCTGGTCGGGAAACTCCGGCAGCAGCGCCAGCAGCAGATCGCGCGTGGGATTCCCCTGCGCCGGTTTCCACCGGAACGCGCTGTCGAACTCCACCCGCACTCCGCTCGCCAGCAGTTCACGATGCAGCCCCACCTCCGGATTCCGATCCGTGTGCGACAGGCAGACGTGCCTCAAATCCACGCCCAGCCCGCGCAGGCGTTCCACTTGTTCCAGAGGGAGGGTCCCCTGCTCCGTGTGCGTGAGGATCGGGCATCCCGTGCGCCGGTGTGCCTCTGCCGCCGCGGCGAAGATCCGTTCCTCCCGCGCCGTGAACGTCCGGTCCGTCGCGATCTTGATGACTCCCGCGCGATGCGCCGTCCGGCGCACGAGCGGGCCATTGTAGTCGTGCGCATCGACGCCCTCGGTGATGTCCGCGATCCAGAGCGCCGCGAGCTCATCCTCGCTATAAAAATTTCCCCAGTGCCCCGGATCGTAGTACTTCGCCATGTGCAGCCCCGTCGGACACACTAGGTGAACTCCGCTCCGTCGCGAAACCTCCGCCAGCTTGAGCACATTCCGCCCGCTGTCGCACGGCATCGAATCGACCATCGCGCGCCCGCCGTCGGCGTGGTACTGCCCCAGCTCCGCCGTCGCCCGCTCCACGTCGTCGAGCAGAAAATCCGGCGTCGCGTGCGTCGTGAAACTGCGGTCGATGATGACATGCTCGTGCGCCTGACAGACGCCGAGTTCGCCCGCCGGAATGTCCCCGAGCACCGTGCGCACGAAGCTCATGGCGTTTTATGCAGGATCAGCCGCTCCCCCGCGTGCAGCACCGCACACCGCTGCCCGATCTGCGCACAGGTGGCCACAAACAGCGTCGGGGTCGCCGTATTGAACTCAAACATCTCGTAGTGGCACGGCACCACGCACCGTGCCCCGATGTCCCGCGCCAGCCGCGCCGCCTCCGCCCCGTCGAGATTTCCCGACACCCGCCGCTCCGGGGCCCGCCCGTTGATCGGCAGCAGCGCGAGATCCACTCCGAAGGGCCGCAGCCGCTCCACCATGCCCGGGTAGGGCACGGTATCCCCGCTGTGATAGATCCGAAACGGCCCCGCGCTCACCACAAACCCCGCATACTCCGCCGCGATATCTTCGTGCGCCGCCGGCACCGCCTCCAGCGTAAACGCCCCCACCGTGGTTCGCTGGCCCTCCCCCACCGGCACCAGCCGCCCATCGACCACCTCTTGCCCAATCCGTTGGGTCACAAACCCGACATTTGCCGCCGGCACCACGAGCTTCGCTGCGGGCGCCGCCGCCAGCAGCGGTCGCAAGGTCTCCGCATCGAGGTGATCGGTGTGGTTGTGCGTGGAGGTCACCACATTCACAAACGCGAG
>JAPLTR010000430.1 GCA_026398065.1 Verrucomicrobiota bacterium
CCGCGCGTGGCGCCCGGCCGGCCGACGACGCGCCGGCCCCGGCCGCCTCCGCCACCGATCTCCAGTTGCTGCAGCAGGCCGCCGCGACGCTCAAGGTCGGCGGCCGGATCGGCCTCGGCGGGGTGGACCACCTCCCCAGCAACCAGACGGCCTACAAGGAGGGCGATGTCATCAACGCCAAGGGCAGGGGCCAGACGGTCCTCATCCGCGTCAAGAACATCTCCCGCTACAGCTACACCCTCTCGCTCAACGGCACCGAGCTGAGTGTGAAGTATTAGGACTGTCGATACGCTACGGCGTGACGTCCTCGTCGCCCGGCGCGCCCACGGGCGAGGTGCGCCAGTTGAACGCGATCGTCAGCACCCGGAACAGGAACGTCGCCACGATCGCCGCCAGCGCCGCGAGGGTCGCCTCGACCTCGAGCTGCACCGTGAGAAACACAAACACCACCGCGCCCGCCAGCGCCGTGAGCACGTAGAACTGCCCCGGCTTGAACACCAGCGGCTCCTGCCGCGTGATGATGTCGCGCAGCAGCCCGCCGCCCGCCGCGTTGATCACCCCCACGAGGATCGCCGCCGGCACCGCGAGCCCCGCGACGAGCGCCTTCTGCGTGCCGAAGGCCGCGTAGGCCCCGAGCCCGAGCGCGTCGATCACCGCGATCACCCGGTGAAACTTCTTCACGTGCCGGCCAAACAGCGCGCCGACGATCGTCGCCGCGACGATCAGCTCGATGTAGCGCGGATCGGTCAGCAGCGGGGTCGCCTCGCCGCTCGGGATGAACACGCCGTCGCGGATCAGGCCGCCGCCGATGCTCGACACGAGCGCGAGGAAGAAGATGCCCACGATGTCGTACCCGCGCCGGATCGCCGCGAGCGCCCCCGTGAGCGCAAACGCAAACGTCGCGCCCAGGTCGAAGAAAACCGGAAGTTGAAAGGTGCCGCTGTGCATGAGTGCGAATTCGGGGGCCGGTTGCTCAGTACGCGAAAAACATCTCCTGCAGCGCCCGCACCTCCCGCGTGCGCGTGAGCCCGAGCATCAGCAGCACGCGGGCCTTCTGCGGGTTCAGCTCGTCCGCGGCGATGAAGCCGAACTTGTCGTCGTCCACCTCGATGTTGCGCTCCACCACGCCGCCACCCGTGCGGGAGCTGCGCACCACGGCCACGCCCGCCTTCGCCGCCTCGGCCGCCGCCGCGAGCGGCACCGCGCCGAGGTTGCCGTCACCCACGCCCGCGATCACGAGCCCGCGGGCGCCCGCGCGTACCGTCGCGTCGATCAGCTCGCGGCCCATCCCGGCATGCGCGTAGACGATGTCCACGCGCGGCAGCGCGGCCACCCCATCGAGGGAAAATTCGCTCTGCGCCGTGTGCCGCCGCACCGGCGGCGCGTAGAGGTGGAGCCGCCCGGCGTTGACGAGGCCCGCGAGCCCGCGGTGGCCGCTGTTGAAGGTGCCCACCTGCGTCGTGTCCGTCTTGGCGATCTCGCGCGCGAAGTGGATCTCGTCGTTGGCCACGACGAGCACGCCGCGCCCGCGCGCCGCCGGCCGGCCCGCGACGGCGATGGCGTTGTAGAGATTCATCGGGCCGTCGGCGCTGATCGCCGTCGCCGGCCGCATCGCGCCCACGAGCACCACGGGTTTTTCCGCGCGCACGACGAGGTTCAGGAAAAACGCGGTTTCCTCCATCGTGTCGGTGCCGTGCGTGATGACCGCGCCCGCGATGTCCGGCGTGTCGAGCGCCGCCTGCGTGCGCGCCGCGAGCTTGAGCCACACCGCCTCGCTCATGTCCTGTGAGCCGATCGCCGCCACTTGCTCGACGTCCAGCCGCGCGAGCGTCGCGAGCTGGGGCACCGCGGCGACCAGCGCGTCGATGGAGAATTTCCCCGCCTGGTAGCCGCGCCCGCCCGTCGTCTGCGCGCCTGCGATCGTGCCGCCGGTCGCGAGGAGGCGGATGTGCGGGAGGGACGGTGCGGCGGAGCTGGCCATCGGACGAGGCTACGCGGCGCCGCCCGGCGCTCAAAGGTTTTCGCGCGGGCACCGGGTCAGGCGGGGGTGGTCGGCGGGTGACGATGCACCGCCTCGCGCGCTCCCGGCTCGACAAACGCCGCGCGACCTGCTCTCGTTGCGCCGTCGAATGAGCCACCGCTCCATGATTATCGCCGGCCTTATGATGATTCTTCCCGAATCAGGGCGGCGGCGCGTGGCTGGATAACTCGAAAATCACAACCACTCCCTCTCCGAAGCCCTGAGCATCACCGCTCAGGGCTTTTTGTTTTTCCGCCCATGACCACCTCCACGCCCCCGGCCCTCAGCCTCGCTGATGTCATAGCCGCCCGCCGTCGCCTCGCGACCGGGCTTCGTCTGACGCCGTGCCTCATCGCACCGTCGCTCTCGGAGATCGTCGGCATGGAAATCTGGCTGAAACGGGACGACCTCCAGCGCACCGGCTCCTTCAAGGAGCGCGGCGCCCGCCACGCCCTCCTCTGTCTCTCCCCCGCTCAACGCGCCGCCGGCGTCGTCGCCGCCTCCGCCGGCAACCACGCCCTCGGCCTCGCCTACCACGGCGCGCAGCTCGGCGTGCGCGTCACCGTTGTCATGCCCGCCCATGCCCCCGCCGTGAAGGTCAACCGCGCCCGCGGCCTCGGCGCCGCGGTGGTGTTGCACGGCGAAAATTTCGAGCAGGCACACGCCCACGCCGAGCACCTCGCGGCCGCCACCGGCGCGACCCTCGTCCATCCCTTCGACGATCTCAATGTGATCGCCGGCCAGGGCACGATGGCCCTCGAAATCCTCGAGCAGGTCCCGCACGCCGACACCCTCGTCGTCCCCGTCGGCGGCGGCGGTCTCCTCGCCGGCGTGCTCACCGTCGTCAAAGCCCTTCGCCCCGATGTGCGCGTGATCGCCGTCGAGCCGGCCAACGCCGCCGGCTTCGTCGCCGCGTATCTCCACGGCGGCCCCGCTCCCGCTGCGCTCGCCTCCACGCTCGCCGACGGTCTTGCCGTCTCGCGCGTCGGCGCGCTGACCTTCGCCCTCGCCGCCCCGCTCGTGGACGATGTCGTGACGGTCACCGAAGCCGAACTTGCCGCCGCCATCGCCCTCCTCGCCCGCCGCGGCGGTGTGGTCGCCGAAGGCGCGGGCGCCGCCGCCTTCGCCGCCGTCCTCGCCGGCAAGGTCTCCGCCCGCGCCGCCGTCCTCCCGATCTGCGGCCGCAACATCGACGCCCGCGTCCACGAACGCGTCGTCGCCGCCCACCCCGACACCCCCCCCGCCGCCCCCCCCCCCCACGCCACCCCCGAAGCCATTTTTCACGTAATAAGTGAAAATGGATTTCGGGGCGGTTGCGCGTGCGGCGACACGTTGTCGTGGGCGGATTGCCCCGCTGCTTCGTCCCAGCCGCCCGACGCCGATTTTCATGTAAAAAGTGAAAAATGGGTTTCGGGGGCGGTTGCGCGCGGCGACGCACTGTCTTGGGTGGATTGCCCCCGGCGCTCCGTCCCAACCACCCCAAGCCATCTTTCACTTATTAAGTGAGAAAAGATTTTGGAGCGGGTGCACGTGCGGCGTCACGCTGCTGTGGGTGGATAGATCCCATGACGGCGCTGGTGGGGGCACCCTTCGACGCTTCCGGCCGTCCCCTCGCTGTGCCACGCCACGTCGCGAGCGACACTCACTCGCCCGCTCCCGCTTGTTCTCCTCCCAAAGAACGCCAGCCCTGCCCCGCTGCGCCGCGACCACCCCAAGCCATCTTTCACTTATTAAGTGAAAATAGTTTTGGGGCGGTTGAGCGTGCGGCGTCACGCTGCCGTGGGTGGATGGATCCCATGACGGCGCTGGTGGGGGCAGCCCTTGACGGTTTCGACCGTCCCCTCGCCGTGCCACGCCACGTCGCGAGCGACACTCACTCGCCCGCTCCCGCTTGTTCTCCTCCCGAAGAACGCCAACCCTGCCCCGCTGCGCCGCGCCCGTCCCAATCCATTTTTCACTTATTGGGTGAAAATCATGTTTGGGCGGTTTCCACGGGAAATCGCTTGTCGTGGTCATGCGGATACATTTCCCGGGACGACCGCCCCGCGACGGCCAGGGCGCGGGTTCAACCCGGCGAGAGCCCGGCTTCGCGCTGCGCGAGCCACGTCAGCAGCAATAGCACGCGTTCCGCGTCGGGCGCGGCGGTCTGGCGGCCAAAGTAGTCGTGGATGCGTTGCGGCGGCACGCCGAGGATCCGGGCCAGCTTGGATTTTTCGCCCCATTTGGCGAGGTGGGGCCGGGTTGCGAGCACCAGGGCGTTCCACATCGGCGTGCGCGGGCCGGGCCGCAGGGTGGCGCCGCGCTTCGGCCCCCGCCGGGGCGGCGCGGCCTCCGCTGCCGCGCGCGCGAGGGCGCGGGCGACGAAGATGAGACCATCGGCGAGGGCGATCGCCGGCTTGAGACGGGCGGGGGTGACAGGAACGACCATGGCGGGGGAGGGATGAGGTTGAAAAAATCCGGAAACACACACCGGACCATTTTTCACTTATTAAGTGAAAAATGGATTGGGGCAAGCTGAGTCGCACGGAGGGCAAGCGGCGTCGTGCGGGGGGAGGGGATTCGGGGTGCGGCGGCGGGACGAGTTGCGTCGGGCGTTGACCGGGGCGCAGGGTCGCGTGTGCTGGTGCCTTGCAAAATCCCAACAGTCCCCGCGACCCGGGCGCTCCGTCTGCGCCGTCGCCCGGTCAACTCCCGGCGTCCGCGCCCACTGGCACCCCCGCGCCCGGGCCGACGCCCCCTGCGCCAGCGTCCGCACCCGCTGCTGCTGGCAGTTCGCCCGCACCTGCGTCCGCCCCCGTCGGCGCAACCATCCGCCCATCTGCGCCCGGCCCCGGCCCGGGTCCGAGTCGCGGCCCCGGCCCCGGCCCTGGCTCCGGTTCCGTTCAGTCGTCCAATCCTAGTTCCGCTCGTTCTCCCAACCCCGGTCCCGGTCGCTCGTCCCACCCAGATCGTCCACCGGGCCGCGAATTCGGTCGCGGTTCCGGTCAGGACCGCGGTTCCGGCCGCGGGCCCGGTCCCAACTCCGGCCGCGGCCCGCAGCCCAATCGCGGCCCCGGTCCCGCCCAAGGATCCTCGCCCTCGCGTGGTCCCTCGTCGTCGCCCTCACGCGGTCCCTCGCAAGCGTCTTCGCCCGGCCGCGGCCCCGCGTCGTCGCCCCCACGCGGCCCTAGCTCTGCTCCGGGTTCATCGCCCTCGCGTGGCCCCGCGCAGTCGTCCTCACCCGGCCACTCCTCGGGTGGCCGCGGCCCCTTTCCGCCCCGTGGCCCCGGCCCCGCTTCCGGTCCTGGCTCCGCCCCCGCTCGCGGCCCTGGCTCCGCATCACCCTCGGCTCCTGTCGCGGCCCCCGCGCCCGCGCCCATCGTCGCCGCCGCGCCCAAAGCCCCCGCGGCCCCCCGCGAACTCGGCTGGTTGCCCGATTGCGTTTACACCGGCGACAAATTCGAGGCCGGCCTCGCCTTCTTCGCCGACGCCGCGGGACGTATCACGCGTTTCTCCCGCGAGCCCGCCGATCTTGAGATGGCCAAGCGCCTCCCCGGCCAGGCCGCGCTCCCCGGCCTCGTCAACACCCACTCGCACGCGTGGCACCGCGTCTTCCGCGGCCGCCTCGAACTGAAGCCCCGCGCCGACCGCGACGCCCTCGGCAACGCCCGCGAGGCCCACGACCGCATCGCCGCGCGCCTTACCGACGAGGACGTGTACGACGCCGCGCGCGAGGCCTTCATGGAGATGCTCGTCGCCGGCATCACCACCGTCGGCGACTGCCACTTCCTGCACCACGCGCCCGACGGCACGCCCTTGCCCGAGCCCGGTGGCATGGCCCACGCCGTGCTGCGCGCCGCGCAGGACGTCGGCATCCGCATCGCGCTCCTCCACGGCGCCGCCTTCCGCTCCGGGTTTGGCGCCCCCGCCGGCACCGCCCCCACGCGCACGCTCGCCGCCTCGGTCGAGGCCTTCACGCGCTCAACCGATCTCCTGCTGGCCCACGTGGAGAAAAATTTCCCCGGCGACGATGTCTGGGTCGGGGTCGCCCCGCACAGCCTCGCCGCCGTGCCGATCGACGCCCTCAAGGCCATCGCCGCCTACGCCCACGCGAAGCGTTTCCGCCTCCACCTCGCCCTTGGCGAAACCGCCGCCGAGCACGCCGCCTGCGTCGCCGAGTACGGCCGCTCTCCCGCCGCGCTGCTCGCCGACCACGGCCTCCTCGACAAACGCTTCACCGCCCTCCACGGCACGCACCTCTCCGACGACGACCTCCGCGTCCTCGGCGCCGCGCGCGTCACGCTCTGCGCCTGCCCCGCCGCCGAACTCGCCGCCGGCGAAGGCGCGCTGCCCCTCGCGAAAGCCCTCGCCGCCGGCCTCTCCCTCGCCCTCGGCACCGACAACCAGCAGCAGACCAACCTCCTCGCCGACGCCCGCCTCCTGGAGTTTCAGCTCCGCGGCGAACGCGCCCGCCCCGCCGCCCTCGCCGCGGACCTCGCCGTGCCGTTCTTCGCCGCCGCGACCGTCACCGGCGCCCGCGCCCTCGGCGCCCCCGGCGGCGCGCTCGAGGTCGGCCGCCCCGCGGATTTCTTCACGGTCAATCTCTACGACCCCTCCCTCGTCGGCGCCTCGCCCGAAGGCCTGCTCGGCGCGCTCGTCTTCGCCTCCGAACCCCGCGCGATCCGCGAAGTGTGGGTCGGCGCCCGCCAACGCGTCAGCGGCTGGAAACACCCGCTGCAAAGCACCGTCGTCGGCCGCTTCGCCGACCTGCAGAAGAAGCTCTGGACGTAGCACGGTCAGCCTGACCGTGCTTCACGCGACGCCACGCTTCGTTTCGCTCCGCCCCCAGCCGCGGTCAGGCTGACCGCGCTACGCCCGGCATTCTGCCCGCACATCCATCTCCGCGGCGCCATCGGTTTGACGTCGGTCGGGGTTTCTCCCCGACGGGTTTTCGGCGTGCGAAGGTGTCGGGCGTAAAGCCCGACCTACAGGGTTGCGAAGTGCGGGCCGGCCCGAAGCGGGTCGGGGTAGGGCGGACTTCAGTCCGCCTTGCTGCGCGTTGAATGCCCGTGCCCAAGGCGGACCAAAGTCCGCCCTACGTTGAACGGTTGGCGCTCGTCGCCGCCCGTCAGGGAGGAAATCGTTCTCGTTCCTCGTTCCTCTTTCTCCCGCGCAGCGCGCTCCGACCTGTAGGGCGTCTGTCTTGCAGACGCCTCGGCTCGCCCTCGCTCCCCCCGAGCGGCTCCGCAAGCCGGACGCCCTACCGCCGATCCCCCGGCGCTCGGAGATCGCCGTCCACCGCCACTCGCCTCCGCCGTCCCGACCTCCCCCTTGCGCGATTGACCCCCCGGCGCTTTCGCGTCTCCTCGCGCGAATGGCTCCCACGCTCCTCATCCTCGCCGCCGGCATGGGCTCCCGCTACGGCGGCCTGAAACAGATCGATCCCGTCGGCCCCTCCGGCGAGACCGTGCTCGACTACGCCGTCTTCGACGCGCTGCGCGCCGGCTTCGGCCGCGTGGTCTTCGTGATCCGCCGCGACTTCGAGGAGCTGTTCCGCGCGCAGATCGGCGCGCGCTACGCCGGCCGCATCGCCGTCGACTACGTGTACCAGGCCCTCGACGCGCTCCCGCCCGGCTGCACGCCGCCCCCCGGCCGCGAGAAACCCTGGGGCACCGGCCACGCCGTCTGGTGCGCCCGCGACGTGATCGGCCAAAGCAACTTCGCCGTCATCAACGCCGACGATTTCTACGGCGCCGACTCCTTCGCCCGCCTCGCCGCCTTTCTCAACACCGCCACCCCCGCCCCCGCCTTCGCCCGCGGCTACGACCCGATGTCCGGCCACAAGGCCCCGCTCCCCGCGGCCCCCGCCGCGCCCGCCCCCGCGCCCGCCGAATTCGCCATCGTCGGCTTCCGCATGGCCAACACCCTCTCCGAACACGGTGCGGTCTCGCGCGGCGTGTGCGCGACCGACGCCGCGGGCCGCCTCGCGAGCATCGTGGAGACGCACGGCATCACCCCCGCCGAAGTCGGCCCGGGCAAGAAATTCCCCGACGACACCATCGTCTCGATGAACTGCTGGGGCTTCACGCCCGCGATCTTCGCGGGCCTCGACACGCAGTTCCGCGAATTCCTCGCCGCCCGCGCCACCGAGCCCAAGTCGGAGTTCTACCTCCCCGGCTCCGTCTCGACGATGATCGCCCGCGGCGAGACCACCGTGCGCGTGCTCCCCACCGACAGCGCCTGGTTCGGCGTCGCTTCCCGCCGTCACGTGCCGCGGTCGCCGCGGGGGTTAACGCGCGGTCTCCCCGCCCTCTGCCCGCGACTTTGCGGGATTGCCGTAGCCGCTCGGGTTAACGAGCGGAGGTTTGCCCCGCGCCGCCACCCTCCCGCCCCGGCGCGCGGCTACTCCGACAGGCTCAGGTTCTTCACCTCGATCAGCCCGTCCAGCATCAGCACGACCGATTGCACCATGGGGCACGGCGGACACGAAAACCGCACGCGGTCGCGCACCGCGGCGATCTCCTCCACGGGGAGTTTCCGCAGCTCGTCGTTGATCTGCTGGAGCAGCGCGTCGTCCCGCATGTCCTGCGGGCCCGCCGCCAACTGCCGCAGCGCGGCGCGAACGCGAGGTGTGAGGGAACGAAAATTCATGGTGAGTCCAGCCGCGGAACGTGCACACCCCGCCGCCAAAGGCCAGCCTGAGTCGCCGCCGGCCTCAACCCCGGCGCGAGCCCTCCCGGCCCCCGCGATTCCCGGCGGCCGGGATCGGCCATCCGCCGCCTGCGTCTTCCGTGGCCCTTCGCGCTCCTTTTAACCGCAGGGTGGCGCCGCACGGCGCTGGTCGCACGCTATAGGGAGCTGTATATTGGTCTTTCATCCGGCGCCTCCGTGCCGTTTATGTTTGCGCTCCCCGGCACCTCGTCCGCCGCCCGCCCGTGCAACTCCCCTTCCGCCTCCCGGTTTCCGCCCCGCCTCGCCGCCCGCCCTTCCCATGAAGGTTTCCCTGCCCCGTCGCCTGCTCCTCCCCCTCCTCCTGGCCGCGCTGGCCGACGGCCTCGCCGCCGAGGCGCCGCCCGGCAACGCGATCGATGAGACGGTCGCGGCCTTCTTCCGGCCCTACCAGCACGACCTGGCCGCGCTCTCGCCCGACGGCCACTTCGTCGCGATGGACGAAAACCTCCCCGGCAAGCCCCCGGCCATCGTCATCGTGGACCTCGATGACCGCTCCTCCCAAACCCACGTCGTCGACTCGTCCCGCGAGCAGGCCGTGGTGCAGCTCCACTGGGTGTCACCCACGCGGCTGGTCTTCACGACGCGCCTCGGGGCCTTGGGCGCGCTCGATCTGCCCCAGGGCGGGATCCGGGCCCTGCTCACCCCGCGCGACTTCGAGGGGTTTGTGCCCCCGCCCGAGTTCGGTCCCCCCCGCTACACCTCGGCCCTCACGCCCGACCAGTCGGCCGACCCCAGCACGCGGAGCACCGGCCCCCGGGCGCCCTTCCTCGAGGTCGCCCTCCGCGACGCGCTCGCGCAGGAGCGCGTGACCGGGGATCTGTTCAACGGCGAGGCCCGGCGCCTTTCCAGCCGCGTCCTCCGCCCCTTCATCCTCGGGTCCAGGCCCGGCTCACCCCATCTCCTCCAGGTCGAGGTGCGCGACGACGGCGATCTCTTTACCTACCGCTCGACGGAACGCGACCAGGTCAACGTGCCCGGCAACGCCTTCCTGCAGGATGCGAACGCAGCCTCCGCCCAACCCGTCCTCCGCACCCCGCTCCCGGGCGAGATCATCGTCTACAGCGTCACCCGCCGACCGCCGCCGCTCGCCGTGATCGAGCTCGACGCGACCAACGGGAAGTGGCGCGAGCTGACCCGCGAGGACGACTGGCGCCGCACCTGGCTCGATCACCAGGGCCGCCTGCGGCTCGCCCTCCAGCAGGACGGCCGCCGCTTCCGCTACCTCTACCACGCGGCCGGGGGCGGTTCGTGGGTGCCCCTCGACTCCGTTGTGAAAACGCCCGCTCCGCTCGGCTTCACCGTCGAGCCCGCCGGCCTGCTCGCGCCGCGCTCCGTGCCCCTCGGCTTCGACGCCGGCGGCGACGTCCTGTACCTCGCCACCAACGTCGGCCGCGACACCTTCGGCCTGCGCGCGCTCAACCTCCGCACCGGCCGGCTCGAGGAACTCGAGGCGGGCCACGACCGCTACGACCTCATCACGCCCACCGCGCTGGTGGCCGGCGACGCGATCCGCTTCGACCCCTCCACCCACGCGCTCGCCGGCATCCGCTTTTCGACCGCGCACCGGCAGATGGTCTGGTTCGACCCCGCCATGACGCAGTTGCAGGCCCGCCTCGCCAAGCAGCTCGCGCCGCTCAGCGTCGAGCTCCGCGAGTGGACGCCCGACCGCGCGCGCTTCCTGATCGACACCTCCTCGGCCGGCGACCCCGGCGGCTTCTCCGTCGCCGATGTGACCACCGGGAAACTGATCCGGTGCGGCGACCGCGCCCCCTGGCTCACCGCCGACCGCCGCAGCGAGACGCACGCCTTCGATTTCAAGGCGGCCGACGGCCGCCGGCTGGCCGGCTTCCTCACGCGCCCGCGCTCGCCCCGGCTCACGCCGCCCCCGCTGCTCGTGTATTTCCACGACGGCCCCTGGTTCGCCGACGGCCCGCAGTTCAACCGCGGCGCGCAGGCGCTCGCGGCCCTGGGCTTCGCCGTGCTGCAGCTCAACCACCGCGGCTCGGGCGGCCTCGGCCGCGCCCACCTCGCGGCGGCCGGCGACGGCCTCGACCGCGCGGTGCTCGCCGACGTCCAGGCCGTGCTCGAGCGCGGCAAGGACGGCGCCCTCGGCTTCAACCCGAAGCGCGTGGCCGCGTTCGGCAACGGCATCGGCGGCTACCTGGCCGTGCGCCTGGCGCAGCTCGCGCCCGGGACCTTCCGCTGCGCCGTCGCGATCAACGCCCCCGGCGACCTCGCGGACTGGCGTGCCCACCCCGAGGCCGTGCCCTCGTTTCTCGGCGACCTCCGCCCGCACGTCTTCGGCACCGACGGCGCGAAACTCCGCGACCAGTCCGCGCTCGCCGCCGCGCCGACGACCCGCGTGCCGGTGCTCGTCGTGCACGGCGAGACGGACACGTACGTGCCGATTGCGATGGGCCGCGAGCTGTACCAGGCGCTCAAGCCCGGCGCGCCGGAGACGGCCTTTTTGAACCTCCCGGGGGCGGGCCACGGCGGCTGGTCGGAGGAGACGACCGCGAAACTCTTCGCCGAGCTCGGCCGCTTCTTCAACGCCACGATCTACCGCTACAGCGTGGACGTCAGCAACCCCGAGGTCGTGCGGTGACCGCGAGCGCTGGGTTCGGGGGTTACCTCCCCGGCTCCGTCTCGACGATGATCGCCCGCGGCGAGACTACCGTTCGCGTGCTCCCCACCGACAGCGCTTGGTTCGGCGTCACCTACCGCGAAGACAAACCCCGCGTCCAAGCCGTGCTGGCGGAGTTGGAGGCGGTGGGGATGTATCTGATGACGCTGTTCTGAGTCGCGGTGCCCGCGGTCGTTCCGGGCTCGGACCGAACGGGGCGTTTTCAGGGGGCGCTCGCCGCTGCAATTTCTTCGGAAAACGCCAGGGGTCCCGAGGTGACGAGGGCGCTATGAACGGATGGAAAGTTCGGATTGAATTCCCGCAGGCAATTCCCTGTTATGGCGGACCGTGAAATTGGAACTCAACGACGCCCGGATTAGGGAAGCCCTCTTACGTAAGCTGCTGCGGCAGAAGGCGCGTCCGCGGGCCGTGCTGGAGGAGCTTCACGTGCACAACGGCCGGGCGATTGCCGACGTAGTAACGCTGCATACGGAGGCGCACTGCTACGAGATCAAGGGCGAGACTGATCGGATCGAGCGGATCGTGGCGCAGGGTGCCTACTACAACACGGCGTTTCGTCGGATCACACTGGTGACCACGGAGTGTAAACTGCGGCGGGCACGGCGTCTGGCGCCGAGATTTTGGGGTATCATGGTGGCAGTTGACGAAGGCGAAGGTGTGCGATTTCGCCATATCCGGGCGGCTCAGTTGAGCCCCAAATTCGAGAAGCAGACGGCGACAATGACCCTTTGGAAGAGCGAGATGCTCGAACTCGTTTCAGCTGCTGGTTCGGAGAAGAAACCGCGGAGGCTTTTGGCTGAGTTAATCGCCGAGACGCGGCGCGAACTAGCGCTAAGCATGAGCATTTGCGATCTTTTACTCGGTCGCAGAGAGCGGGTTCAGGCGTTCGCGCCCAGCACCATGTAGGAGATATGGGCGACGACCGAGGGCTTGATCACTGCGCCGGGCGTGCAATTGTTCCCAATCCGTCTGCTCTTGTCGTGGAGATAGGCATCTCCGGAGGAATACTTGGGTCCACGGAAGAAATCTTGGCCGCAAATATGGCGCGCGAGTGCGAAATACTGTTCGTAACCGCCCGATTTCATCGACGAGCCACGGATGAAATAATGGAAACCCTTGAACGAGTATGTCAGTCGCGCCGTCATGACGTTCTGCATGATCTCCGGCGCGAGATCGGCCTCGGAATAGAACGGGCTAACGGTCGCGTAGTCGCCGGTCACCACGTCATCGTTGAGCAGATCGCGAACCTTGGCGAGGATAGCAAGTTCCTTTCTCGCGACCACGCAGGTCGTATTGACGTCCAGGACATCTCTACTGGAGGCAGGGATGGATGAACCTGTAACGACTACCCTGCGGACGGAGTATGTGGAACAGAACTTCTTGGCAAAAGCTGCGATCTGTTGCGCTGTCACAGACTCGTCCTTGGCGGTACACAGGCGACAGTCGAGAACGAGATCAATCTCTTCGAATTTTCTGAACACGTCGCCCAAATCTTCTTCGATTTCGTCCTTCACGACTTCGAAGTCCTCGAAGTCGTCCTCCACAACCCGAAAGGCCAAAGTATCTGTACTAATTACGCCCTCATCTTTCAACCGGGCAACCGCCGCATTGTGACTCAAACGACTAATTCCGACTACCGGGATAACGCTGAGTTCGCATAGAACACCCAACACGAACGCGTATCGATGCTCACCCTCCACTTCGAGATTTTGCCCGATATCCAAGTCGTCGAAGTAGAATTCCGTCTTCGCGCCCCAGTGCTTCGCCAGGCTTTTGGCAATCCGCTTTGCGGTGTTAGCATACTGATCGGGGCCGTAGAGCTCCTGTTTGCGAGGAAAGTCAAAGAACGGGCAAATAGCAAGCTTCACATTGGGAGCCAATTCGCTCATAGCGTTGAGTTCATTTTGCTTCGCCTTGAGGAATGGAATGTAGCGAATCATGGCTTGAAGATAAAGTTGCGGACGTCGTGCTCGTTGATGATTTTACTATAGCGAGTATAGTTGCCCGATTCACGTCTAACAAGGCCCGCAACGATGGCAGGATGAATCCCCTCCCTGTTGGCGTATTTGAGAACGGCGCGGTCGCTCGAATCAAATTTTGGATCGCAACTCCGCCAGGATTCTCGATTTACTAGGGAGTCTTTCGCTAGACGATTCGCGGCCTTTTCGGCTACGTCCTTTTCCTCGCCCTCGACATCGAAGAATACTGGATCCCGCAATTGTTCCAAATGCAGAACGAGATGGGCCAATTCGTGGAGCAATGTAAACCAGAAATAGTCGATACGCGGGAATCTTAGGCTCATTGCAACTACAGGATGACCGGTGCTGAGTTGGAATACTGCACCATCGGCCTTCATGCTCGGCAGAGCCTGAACGTAGACAAGAATGATACCGAGCTTGGCGAGAATCGTTGGTAGCTCACGTACAATCTGAGGATCGATACTCAACCGGGCGACTTCGCGCAGTTGTTCTCGCGTGACTTTCGTGAAAGTTGGCAGTTCCTCGGCAAAGTAGACGTATTCCGCTTGGGCCCGGGTTCGCGCCTGCCAAATTGCCAGCAAGTTTTCGTCTGCTTTAGCCGACTTGCGAAAGAGCGTCGGCTGTTTCGCAATTGGTAGGTCGAAGAAAACGGCTCCAAGTGGCGAGTCGTCGTCCGCGGACTTGAGCCAACGGCGAGCTACCAACTCCTTTCGGGAAAGGCCGGCAATAAAGCGCTGAAACTCACGATATCGATCAAAGAGTTCGTGAGCACTTACCTGAGAGGTCAGCGTGGTGTGGGTAAAATCATCCCAGCCTTGGTCGTTCGCTTCCATATCAGCTGGTCTCCATAAGTTCAATTGCGTGGTTCCGAGACAGCTCAAAGTAAAGCATCGTGTCCTTCTCTTTGCCGGGCACTTTCACCATGTTAATGTTTGTGTAAAAGCCTTCTGCCTTCGGGAGGGAGTGTAGGCCGAAACCCGGACGGAGTTTGAGGTCGTTGACCGCGAAACGCTGCGCGGCGCGCAGGATGGTTTCGCCCAAGCGGGTAAATTCGCGAACACGGAAGCCGCTCTTACGGTTCCACGGCGCCACGGCCACGAACTCGACGTAGAATATGTTGCCCGGTTCGAGTGCGCTCGGCTTGGGATGGTAGATCAGGCAGGCCGCCTGTGGTTTGCCATCAGCGTAAAGATGGAACCACTCGTATTCGTCCGTGCTAGAGGCGAGGGCTTTCTTGAACCAGTCCCAGTGAAAATCTTCAGTGGAGATTGTCGCAAGGAGCTCACTCTGTTTCGTCTCATCGGGCTCCATTTGCTGAATCTGCTGGAAGAGCGCGAGCCAGCCCTGCTTCCAGCAGGTGTCGCATTCGATGGATGATTCCAGGCTCCAGCCGTGAACGATCCGGTAGGGGACTTTCTTCTTGCTCACGTGAATGAGTTCGCCCTGCTCGATCTCCCGCAAAAAACTTCTCCTTTTTCTACCGGTGGTCATGGTTGTCGCTAGAATTCTCCGAAGCTTCACTTAGTGTCGCCGGCTTTGCGCAATTTCACCGCGAGTTGCTCGGGGGTTAAGGAACCGGCTTGAACCTGGTGGACAAGGGTGCGGATGGCGGAGCCGAGACCGGGCGAGCCCTCGGCGAGGCGTTTCAAGTCGGCTAAGGCCGAGCGGTGGTCGTGCTTCTTTAGATCATCAGCGGAGGCGCGGATTTTCTGTGCGATTCGAGCCAGCTTCTCGTTCGTTGGGAAGCGACGGCCTAGCTCCACATCGGAAAGAAAAGCAGGAGAAATCCTGGCAGCCTTCGCGACTTCGCGAAGGGAGAGTCCCGCTAGTTCCCGGTGTTTGCGGATGCGTTGGCCCATAGTGGCGTCTAAACTATCGTTCATGTAAGCTAACGTTGGCTTACATTTGACGAAATGTCAAGAGCGACTGGTTGTTTAGTCAACGCCGCTGGCGGCCGTCAGTCTGCCCGCAGCAGAGACGTCTGCCCCCTCACAACTGCCCCCGCAGCACTCCCGCCAGCGCGTCCAGGACCTTCTGCGGGGCGGAGCGTTCGTTGAATTCCTGCCGGGTCATCCGGCGGGAGCGAGCGCGGTCGGCTTCGAAGACCCTGACCTGCTCGGCGGCGAAGGCGGGATCGTAGATGTTCAGGTTGGCCTCGTCGTTCAGGCGGAACGAGCGGTTGTCGAAATTCGTCGAGCC
This sequence comes from Verrucomicrobiota bacterium, assembly GCA_026398065.1. GTDB lineage: Bacteria > Verrucomicrobiota > Verrucomicrobiia > Opitutales > Opitutaceae > GAS368. The sequence goes on from JAPLTR010000430.1 coordinate 15,554, forward strand.
CACCGAGACCCCCATGTCATCCACGATGGGGACCTTGCCGTGGACCATCGTCGGCTGGACGGACTGCGGACCCAGGCGCTCAGGATTCGGTTGTAGCCCACGGGAATTCCGGCAGGGTCGGGGCATGTCCGACGAAGAAAAAGAACTGCACCGCTGGGAGACGCTGCCTGGGCGTTCCGGCGAGGCGTTCGCGGCGGCCCGGGCGCGGGCGCTGGCGGCCGGCCAGCCCGTCGTGCAGTCGGACATGGGCGTGATCTACGAAGTCCTGCAAAACGGCGGGCGACGGGAAATCAAGCGGATCGATCCCCCGGTGCGGAGCCAAAAGGGCAAGATCATCGCGCTGCGGTGACAGCCGACGGGTGCGGTCGGCGGCGAAGGCATGGGGGCGTTGTCGCTTCGTCGGCCGGGTTGGCGGAACGTTTTTGGGGAAGGCCTGTTTTCATTAAAAATGTTCTCTTAGTCAACTTAAAGATTGATATGAGCGCCTAAAAAGAGCAAAGTGGGGGCCGAACTCCACCACCCACCGCCGATGAACACGGATCACCCAGCATTCCGGGGCTTGCGCCTGCCCGGGCGGAGCGTCGCCGCGTGGCGCGGGGGAGCGGGGCGGGGGCCGGCCCGGCCGCCGGGCCGATCCGGGTGCATCCGACCCAATCCAAGTAAATCCGACCAGATCCGACCGGAGGGGATGGGCCCACGGAAGACACGGAATCGACCCGGGCAATCCCACTGAGATGAACCACGAAAAACACGAAACACACGAAAAGGAGCGGAGGCGGAGGGCCGGGGGCCTTTCCTCGGTTACCTCGGTTTCCTCCTGTAAAATCGGGGTCGCGGTTGGGGTGTTGCCGGGGGAGGCATCCGGGCAAATCCGACCAAATCCAAGTAAATCCAACCTCATCCAATCACCCGGATATTTACAGGAGGGC
>JAPLTR010000107.1 GCA_026398065.1 Verrucomicrobiota bacterium
CCGGCGGCGGGCGGTTGGTCTTTCGCGGGATGTCCGTGAACCCGTTTCTCGATCCTGCATTTCACATCCGGTGGTCGGCGCTGACGCCCGAACTGGTGGCGCCGGCCATCGAGGGCGCGCTGGACCGCGCCAAGGCGTCGGTCGCGGCGATCTCGACGCGCGACCTCGGCGCGCTCACATATGAGAACACGTTTCTCGCCTTGGAAAACTCGACCGAGGAGCTGAACGCCGCGTGGTCAAAGGTCACGCACCTGCAGTCGGTCGCGGACTCGCCGGCGCTGCGCGCCGCGCACAATGCGATGCTGCCGAAGGTCTCGGCATTCTACGCGAGCATCCCGCTCAACGCGGAGCTGTGGACACGGCTGAAGGCGTTTGCGGCGACGCCGGCGGCGCGGGCGCTGACGGGGATCCGGCGGCGGTTCCTCGACGAGACGGCGGCGGATTTCAGGCAGGCGGGCGCGGACCTGCCCGCGGACAAGCGGACGCGGCTGGAGGAGCTGCAGACCGAGCTCGCGCAGGTGACGCAGAAGTATTCGGAGAATGTGCTCGATGCGACCAATGCCTGGCAGCTGGTGTTGACCGACGAGGCCCGGCTCGCGGGGCTCCCGGCGCACGCGAAGGCGGCAGCGCGGAAGAGCGCCGAGGGCAAGGGCCTCGCGGGCTGGCGGTTCACCCTGCACATGCCCTCGCTGGAGCCGTTCATGACCTATCTCGCGGACGGCGAGCTGCGGCGCGAGATGTGGACGGCCTCGGCGGCGGTCGGCTCAGCCGCGCCGCACGACAACACGCCGCTGATCGCGCGCATCCTCACGCTGCGCGCCGAGAAGGCGGCGCTGCTGGACAAGGCGCACTTCGCCGACCTCGTGCTGGAGCGCCGCATGGCGAAGACGGGCGAGCGCGCGCTCGCGTTCATGGAGGACATGGAGTCGCGGGCCCAGGGCGCGTTTGCGCGCGAGTGCCGCGAACTCGAGGAATTCAAGGCCCGGCAGACGGGCGGACCGGTCGGCCGGCTCGCGCCGTGGGAGATGTTGTTCTGGGCCGAGAAACTCCGGCAGGAGCGGTACGCGTTCGATGAGGAGATCTTGCGGCCGTACTTCCCGATGAACCGCGTGATCGCGGGGATGTTCGAGCTCGTGGGGCGGATTTTTGGGCTGCGCGTGATCGAGCGGGCGGCTGGTGAGGTGGAGACATGGCACCCGGAGGTGAAATTCTATGACGTGCACGATGCGCGGGGGCGGCACGTGGGGTCGTTCTATGCCGACTGGTATCCGCGCGAGTCGAAACGCGGCGGCGCGTGGATGAACTATCTCATCACGGGCGGTCCGCGGCCCGACGGCACGCGGGCGCCGCATCTCGGGCTGATGTGCGGCAACATGACGCCGCCCGCCGAGGGCAAGCCGGCGCTGCTCACGCACCGCGAGGTCGAGACGGTGTTTCACGAGTTCGGCCACCTGCTGCACCACCTGCTGGGCGAGGTGGAGATCAAGTCGCTCAACGGCGTGAACGTCGCGTGGGACTTCGTCGAGCTGCCCTCGCAGATCATGGAAAACTGGACCTGGGAGCGCGAGAGCCTCGACCTGTTTGCGCGGCACCACGAGACGGGTGCGACGATCCCGGAGGACATCTTCCGGAAGCTGACGGCGGCGAAGAATTTCCGGTCGGCGTGCGTGACGATGCGGCAGGTGGCGTTTGCGAAGATGGACCTCCTGATGCACATGCGGACGGCGGAGTTTGCGGGCGAGGCGGACGTCGAGGCGAAGGCGCGCGTCGCGATCGTGCGCTGCCTGATCCCGACGGAGCCGCCGGCGCCGACCATCGTGAAGAAGTTCACCCATATCTTCTCCGACCCGGTGGGCTACGCGGCGGGGTACTATTCCTACAAGTGGGCGGAGGTGCTCGATGCGGACGCGTTCACGCGGTTCAAGCGCGAGGGGATCTTTAGTTCCAAGGTGGGGGGCGAGTTTGTGGAAAAAGTGCTGAGCCGCGGCAATTCGGCCGACGCGGCGGAACTGTACCGGGCTTTCATGGGTCGAGACCCGGAGCTAAACGCACTGCTTCAGCGCAACGGGCTGGCCCCCGCGGCCTGATGCCGCCGGCGGTCCGCGAGTTGCCTCATGCGCCGCCGAATCCTGATCCTCTTTTCCGCCCTGCTGGCGCTGCTCGTCCTGAGCATCGCGGCCCTGCCGTGGTGGCTCGGGCCGGTGGCGAAATGGCAGGGGGGCAAGCACGGGCTCACATTTGGGCGCTACGAGCGCATCGGCTACGGGCGCTTTGCGCTGCACGACGCCGCGTACCGCATCGGCAACGTCAGGGTGACGATGTCGCGTATCGAGGCCGACACGCCGGTGCGGCATTGGTGGCGCATGGGGCCGGTGGTCGCGGGCAAGTGGGCGGTCGAGGTGACGGACAACAAAACCCCCGCGCCGGTCGTTGATCCGAAGACCGCGCGGGGCTGGGTGCCATTGCGCGGGACGCTGCAAAAAGTGGCCGGTTATCTGGAGCGCTGGTCGCCGTCGGTGACGGCGGAGGCGGGTGTGGTGCGCTGGCCGGGGAGTGAGCTGGCGTCCGAGGCGGTCGTCTGGACCGGTCCGGGACGGGAGCTGAAGATCCGCGCGCTGGCGTACAAAGCGCTGAAGGCGGATGCGACCGCGGTATTTGCGGGAGATTCGATACGGGTGACGCTCAAGGGCAGCGAGGGCCAGGCGGACTTGGAAAATCGCGGAGCCGACGTGCGCGGCACGGTGGCGCTGTGGGATCAACCGGCGACTTTCACCGGAAAGTATGGCGAGCGCGGCTGGCTGCCCGTCGAGGCCGTGCTGGAGGGGGCCGGTTGGAAATTTCCGGGGGAGAAACTGAAACTCGACGCGGCCTACGCGACGGTCGAGGGCCGGGGGAAGATCGAGTGGCGCGACCAGAAGCTCGCGGCGGATTTCGCGGCGAAAGCGGACCCGGTGAAGGGCAAGTCCGTGCCACCGCTGGACGTGACGCTGCGCGGGCACGGGGATACGGAGTCGTTTGCGGTGGAGTCGCTGAATGCGACGCTGCCGGTGATCGTCGCGCGGTTGAGCGAAGCGGTGACGGTGGAGCGGAGCGGGAAATTTCGGCAGAGCGGTGCGAAGTTTACGGTGGAGGCGGATCTGGGGAAGCAGCCGTGGTTCACCGGCAAGGGCCTCGTGGCGGGCGAGGCGCGGCTGGTGTCCGGCGTGGCGCAGCGGCCGGTGGTGGAATTTCAGCTGGCGGCGCGCGACGCGGCGATCGGCGAATGGGCGGCGGCGCTGGTGTCGGCCAGGGGGCAGTTCGACTGGCCGCGCGTGCAGGTGGCCGAGGGCACTTTGACCGGGACGGCCGGGGAGAAGCTCACCTGGTCGGGCGGCTGGGATTTTGTGGCGAAGGAGATTTTGCAGGGCGCGGCGGAAGGGCAGATCCGGCGCGCGACGGTGGCGCGGTGGGTGCCGGCCAACCTCTCGTTCGAAACGGTGACGCTTCAGGCGGCCGTATCCGGACCGTTGGGACAGGTGAAGCACGGCGGGCGGGCGCAGGCGGACGGGGTGACGCTGAAGGGAATGAGTCCCCTGGGCGTCAAGGCGACCTGGGCGGGGCACGGCGCGACCATCGATTCGCTGGTGGCCGAGGCGACGGCGGGCACGACGACGGTTGCGGTCGAAGGCGCGACCGACCCCGACGGCGTGCGGCTGACCAAGCTGGAGCTGACGCAGGGCGGGGCGAGGCGGCTGGCGTTGACTGCGCCGGCGGCGGTGCGCTGGCGCCCCGCGTTGCAGGTGGAGTCACTGCACCTCGCGGGGCCGGACGGTTCGGTCGATGCGGCGGTGGTCTGGGGCGAGACGGGCCGCGTGGACCTCGCCGCGAAGAATTTCTCCTCGGTCTGGCTGGGCGATTTGGGCGTCGTCAGCGGGGCGGCGTGGAAGATTTCGACGCTGACGGCAAAGGGCGCCTGGGCGCGCGGGCCGATGGACCTGACGGTGAACGGTCTCGGGGAGATTGCGCTGGGCGAAGGCAAGAAGGCGCGCATCGCGCTGGCGGCGCAACTCGACCGGGACGGCCTCCGGGTCGGGGAGCTGAGCGTGAAGGAAGGCGAGCGGAGCGTCGTCAAGCTGGCGGGGAAAATCCCGCTGCGTATCGCCCCGGGGGCGGCCACGCTCGCGGAACTGGACGGCAACGGGGCGCTCGCGCTCGAGGTGACGACGGAGGCGAACGCGGAATTTTGGCAGGAATTGAAAACGCTGACGGGCGTGGAGCTGAAGGAGCCGGAGGCGGTCGCGCACGTGACGGGGACGTGGGCGCAGCCGCAGGGCACGGTGACGATGAAGGCGGCCCGGGTAACGGCCGACGCGGCGAAATTCAAGTGGCCGATGCCGAAGCTGGAGGCGCTCGACGTGGAGCTGGCCGGCGACGTGAAGGAGGTGCGGCTGACGCGGTTCGCCGTGACGGTCGAAGGGCAGGCGGTGCGCGCGAGCGGACGGCGGCCGGTGGCGGAGGGGAAGTGGCGCGAGCTGGCCGCCCAGCCGATGGCGTGGCTGCAGGGCGGAGTGGAAGGGAGCCTGCAGGTGCCGGACGCCGACGTGGCGGCGCTCGCGCGATTTCTCCCGGTGTTCGTGGCGCCGAAAGGCCGGATCAAGATCGATGTGTTCTACCGGGAAGGGGCGTTCGGCGGTTCGCTGGAGCTGCACGACGCGGCGACCCGGCCGTTGGGACCGCTCGGGGTGTTGCAGGAGATCAACGCCGAGCTCGTGCTCTCGGGCCGCAAGGTCGAATTGAAATCGGTGAAGGCGGAGAGCGGAGGCCAGACCATGACGCTGACCGGCAGCGTGGAGCTGCCGGCCGCGGCGGCGGCCAACGACGCGACCCCGGCGAGCTTCAAGTACGACCTCAGGCTGAAGGGCGACAACCTGCCGTTTGTGCGGCAGACGGGCGTGCTGCTGCGGGGCGACCTCGACTTGAAACTGACCACGCCGGATCGCGGCACGCCGCGGATCGCGGGGACGGTGAAGCTGCGCGAGAGCCTTTTTCTGTCGGATGTGCGGGCGCTGCTGCCCGGCGGCGCGCGCACGAAGTCGCGGGTGCCGCCGTATTTCGCGGTCGAGGCGGAGCCCTACGACCGGTGGCGGCTCGACATCGCAATCCAGGGCGAGAAGTTTTTGAAGTTGCGCACGGCGCTGTTCAACGGCGTGTCGTCGGCCCGGTTTCAACTGAGCGGAACGCTCGGCGAGCCGCTGCTGCGCGGCGAGGCGACGATCGACGAGGGGAACGTGAAGCTGCCGTTTGCGACCTTCGCGGTGCAGGAAGGGCGCGTGAGCCTGACGCCGGAGCAGGGCGTCGAGCCGCAGGTCTGGTTCGTCGGAACGGTGCGCCGGCTGAATTACGATCTGCGCATGGAGGCGAGCGGGCCGGCGTCGGAGCCGGTGCTGGTGTTTTCGTCGAGTCCGCCGCTGGAGTCGGGGCAGGTGCTGCTGATGGTGATGGCCGGGGAGTCGCCGCACGACGAGATCAGCTACTCGGACCGGCAGCGCGTGGCGCGGCTCGGGACGTTCCTGGGGCAAAGCCTGCTGGCGAGCCTCGGCGGGGAGAGCGAGGCAGGCGAGCGCCTGAGCCTATCGACGGGCGAGACGGTGTCGCGGCAGGGGCGCGAGACCTACGGTTTCGAATACAAGCTGAGCGACAAATGGTCGCTGGTCGGCGAGTACGACGAGTTCGACGATTTCAACGCGGGCGTGAAGTGGCGCGTGTTCTCCAAGGGCGGGCAAAAGCAGGAGCCAAAGAAATGAAACGCCGGGGCAAAATGATTCTTCTCCTGGGCGCGGTCGTGCTTCTGCTCGGGGTGGCGGCGGGGTGTTCGTCGTCGGGGGCGAAGGGGCCGCCGCCGGCCCGGCTGACCGTCACGGGCACGGGCCTGCTCCGGAACCGCGAGCTGCGGTATTCGCTGGAGCGGCTGCTCGGCGACGCGCGGGGCGAGGTGCTGAAGGCGAATGCCGTGGAGGACGCGATGTTCCTGCTGATGTCGGCGGTGCAGTCGGAGGGTTTCCTGAAACCGACGATGACGGTGGAGTGCACCGATGCGAGCGGGGTGAAGCAGGAGTTCCAGCTCGACGAAACGATGCTGACCACGGTGCCGCGGACGCTGGAGACGCGGGCGGTGACGTTTCGGGTGAAGCCCGGCGTGCGGTATTTCGTGAAAGAGGTGAGGTTCGCGGGGCTAAAGGTGCTGAAGGAGCGCGCGGCGCGGAGCTTTTTCGTGGGCGACACGGCGCTCTTTTCCGGGAAGGCCGACCGGGCGCACACGCCGTCGCGGCTGTCGCGGGCGCTGGACGGGCTGCAGGCGGAGCTGCGGGGGCTCGGCTACGCCGAGGCGGAGGTGCGCGCGAGCGACGTGGCGATCGATGACCGGACGGGCGCGGTCGGGCTCACCGTGGCGGTGACGGAAGGGCCGAAGTGGGTGGTGGGGGCGGTGAAGGTCGACGGGGTGGACGGCACGGGGATCGAGGTCGATGACGTGCGGAAATTCACCGGCCAGCCCTGGACGGATTCGCTTCAGCAGAGCGTGGCGGGGCAGGTGAGGAAGGCGCTCTATGCGAAAGGCTACGCCGACGCCCGGGTGCGCATGACGCGCGAGGCCGGCCCGGCGAAGGAAGGGGTGAAGGAGGTGGCCGTGCGCGTGCGGGCGGTCGCCGGCCCGCTGGTGAAGGTGGGGGAGGTGCGGTTCGAGGGCACGGAGCACGTGCGCGAGGAGGTGCTGCGGCGGCGCGTGCAGGCCCGGCCGGGCGACCCGTTGAACCCGCTGGAGACCGACCAGGCGCGGTTCCGGCTGGCGCGGCTGGGGGTGTTCGAAAAGGTCGAGCTGCGCTACGAACCCGCCACGGGCCCGGTGCGGAGCCCGGTCTTCACCGTGCGCGAGGGCCGGAGCCTGGAGACGAATCTGTTGTTTGGATACGGCAGTTACGAGCAGGTGCGGGGCGGGGTGGAGCTGCGGCAGTTCAACCTGTTCGGCCGGGCGCACCAGACGCGCCTGCTGCTGGTGCAGTCGATGAAGAGCACGCGGGGCGACTATTCGTACACGGTGCCGGAGCTCTTCGGCGAGTCGATCGACGGCACGGCCAAGGTGTTCGGCCTGCAGCGGGACGAGCTGTCGTTTGTGCGGCAGGAGTATGGCGTGAACGCGACGCTGAGCATGCCGGTGAAGTGGCTCGGGGCGAAT
>JAPLTR010000427.1 GCA_026398065.1 Verrucomicrobiota bacterium
ACGCCCTTGATGCTGGAGCGCGTGCGCGAAATTCCCGGCCTCATCGACGTCAACTCCGACCTCCAAATCACGAGCCCGCAGCTCATCATCGAAATCGACCGCGACAAGGCGTCGTCGCTTGGGCTTAGCGCACAACTGGTCGAGGACACGCTCTACAGCGCGTTCGGCTCCCGCCAGGTCTCCACCATCTACACGCCGACGAACCAGTACTTCGTCATCATGGAGGTTGCGCCGGAATTCCAGCGCGACGCCTCGGCCCTGTCGCTGATCTACCTGCGTTCCCGCACCGGGAAGCTCGTGCCGCTCGACGCCGTGGCCTCGCTCAAGCGCGCCGTCGGTCCGCTCACGGTGAATCATTTCGGCCAGCTTCCGGCGGTGACGATCTCGTTCAACCTCAAGCCCGGCGTCTCGCTCGGCGACGCGACCGCGGCGATCCAGACACTCGCGGACCGCGAACTGCCCGCGACGGTCAGCTACAGTTTCGTCGGCTCGGCGCAGGCGTTTGCCTCCTCGCTGCAGGGCATGGGCCTGCTGCTCATCCTCGCGGTGGTGGTCATCTACATCGTGCTCGGCGTCCTCTACGAGGATTTCATCCACCCGCTCACGATCCTGTCGGGCCTGCCGGCGGCGAGCTTCGGCGCGCTGTTTACGCTCTGGGCCTTCAAGGAGGAGCTCAACATCATGGGCTACGTCGGCGTGATATTGCTGGTCGGCATCGTGAAGAAGAACGCGATCATGATGGTGGACTTCGCCATCGCGAAGGAGCGTGAGGATGGCAGGGCCTTCAACGCCGAGCAGGCCATCTTCGAAGCCTGTCTCGTACGTTTCCGCCCGATCATGATGACGACCTTCGCCGCCTTGGCGGGTGCGGTGCCCATCGCGCTCGGTCTCGGTGCCGGCGCCGAATCGCGCCGTCCGCTGGGCCTCGCGGTCGTCGGTGGTCTGGTCGTCTCCCAGCTTCTCACGCTGTACATTACGCCCGTGATCTATGTCTACATGGACAAGTTCACTTCGCGCCTGCGGAAAAAGAGGCCCGCAGCCCAGCAGGTGGAAACGCACGGCGAGCCGGCAATGGCGAAGTAGCCGTGGGCGGACGCAGGGCCGGCGTCGGAGCGGTGACGAGGTCGCAGGCGGTGGATCGCCTCCACCCGGCTATGTGATCGCCGGGCTTTGGCCCTCCCGCGACTTCTCACCCTACAGGGTTTCTGTGGCGGTCGCTCGGGAGGGGCCACCTTTGCCCTATCAGGTCTGGCGTGAACAATTTGTAAACGTAAAGGCCGGGTGTCTTAGGGCTTAAGTTTGCAGGAGCGAGGCCGAAAGGAGAGAGACACTCGAGAGAGTGCGTTTTCCACGAGGATACTTCCATGCTTCAATTCTTCCGGTCCACGCCACGCGTTCCGGCTGCTGCTCCCGCGGGCGCCGCGCCGGTGCCGTCCGGCCTGCCTCCCTCCGCCGCGTCCGGCTCTGCCGGCGCGGTGATTCTCGTCGTCGACGATTCGACCATGATCCGCTCCGAAGTGAGCCGGACGCTCGCCGCCCGGGGCTACGAAATCCTGCAGGCGACGAACGGTCGCGAGGGCCTGACCGTTTGGGAGCAGAACAAGGAACGGATCACGCTCGTCCTGTCCGACGTGTTCATGCCCGAGGTGGACGGGCTCACCATGGCGAAGGAACTCCGCCGGCGCAGCCGCGGGCTCCCGATCGTGCTCATGAGCAGCAAACTCGACGAGGACAGCCGGTGGGTGGCCGAGGAGGCCGGCTTCCGGCTGATGCCGAAGCCGTTCAAGGACGCCTATCTTCTTGAACTGGTCGCGCGCATGATCCGCTTGCGCGCTGCGGGCTGAGTTTCCCCAACCCGATGCCGCTCGACACCAATCTTCTGCTTTCGGCGGAACGGCTGTACCTTGAGCCCGGTTTGCTGCGCGGCCGTCCGGTCCGCGGCGTGTTCACCCTGAAACGTGTCTCGTCGCAGACTTATCTCGTCGTGAACGAGCTTCAGTCCCACGTGTTGGAGGAGTTTGCCCAGCCCCGCAACGTGCCGGACGCGCTCGAGAGCTGCATCCGCCGCCGCACCTGTCCGCCGCTCCGCGAATTCTACGATCTCATCCTCAAGGCCCACCGGGCCGGGGTGCTTCGCAGCGAGGAACTCGAGGCCGCGGGTCCGCCACCGAGGCCGAGGCCGCCCGTGCAATGGGCCGTGCCGCTGCCGCCGAAGGCTGGCCTGATGCTCGCCGGCATCAGCCTCATCGCCGTGCTGGTTGCGCTCGGGCTCCGGGTCCCGGTGCTCTCGTTGCACGGCCTCGACCTGCTCTACGGCTGGCTGGCGGTCTGCGGAGCCCTCAGCCTCGGCCATCTGCTCGCGGCTTCCGCCCTGCACGGGGCCGGCTGCGAAGTACATCGCCCGCATCTGTGCTGGCGCTCCTTCGCGCCGCACTTTGCGGTCGAGTTGGACGACGGCTGCATGACCGACCGGGTCGGTCGCGCCGCCCCGCTCGCGCTGATCCTCCTGCCGCTGGCGGTCACGACGACTGTCGCCCTGTGGTTCGGCCAGGCCTGGGTTCTTCCGCCGCTGGTCGCCTTCGTCGTCGGGGTCTGCCCCGTGGGCACCACCGTCGTCGGCCGGCTCCTGCCCTTGCTGCGGCGCCGGCCATGGCTGACGACCGATGGCGCACCGCTGTTCGACGCGCAGCTGAGTCTCTTCGAGCAGTGGAGAGTGGCGTGGGAGCGCTTTGACGGGCGCGTGGCCGCGGTGCAAGGCGGTCTCGGTGTCCTGTGGGGGCTGGCCGTCGGTTTCATCGCCTTCCGCGCCAGCGGGATTCTGCCGTGGCTTGAGCTCCCCCAGCTGAGCACGTGGTGGCTTGATCTGGGCGCCGTGGTCGGGGCGGTCGTCCTGGTCGTCGCCTTTGCGCTCGCCACCGAAGTGCAGCACCGGCTCATCGACGCCACCGTCGCCCTGTGGCGCCGGGTCGGGGCCGAACTGCGGCGCTGGCGCGTCAGCCGGAGGCCGGACCCGGCCCCGTTCGAATTGGATGCCTTGGTCCGCCGCCATCCGCTGCTCCGCCAACTGGACCCCGACGCGCAGGAGGAACTCGTGGCCCATCTGGTCCCGCTTCGCGAACGGCCGTGGCGGCGGATCATCGGCTTTGACGAGGAAGCCTCCTTTGTCGGCCTCGTCGTTTCCGGCCGCGCCACCGTGTACCAGCGGCTCAAATCCGGCCGCAAGCTGCGCTTCTTCGGCATTCGGGAGGGCGACCTGTTTGGCGCCCACCCGCTGGTCGATCCGGCCGGCTCCAGCGTCGAGGTGAAGACCGGCACCCCGCTCCTGGCGGTGACGCTCGGCCGCGAGGACTTTCTCCGGATCGTCGTCGGCAAGCTCGGTGTCCCGGCCGTGTGCCGCTACGTCCAGAGCCACCTTTTCCTCCACCGCGCCGCCGCGCTCTGCGCCGACTGGCGCCCGACGGCGATCACCCGGTTTGCCGAACTTGCCTCCACCGCGACCCACGCTCCCGGCGGCAAGATCATCCTGCAGGGGCAGGAGGTCGGCAGTCTCCATGTGCTCTACGAGGGCCGGGCCCGCGCGTTGAAAAACCGCAAGCCCGTCGGCCGGCTGAGCCCCGGCGATTTCTTCGGCGAGATCAGCCTGTTGCAGACCAGCGCGGCGACGGCCGATGTCGAGACGATCGAGGAAACGCGCTGCCTCGTCGTCAACCGCATTGAGTTCATCCGGTTTCTCTCGCGCAACCAGCACGTCGCGCTGCAGCTCGAACGTCTCTGTACCAAACGGCTCGGCCACCCGATCTTCCAGCTCGACCGCCCGGTGGTGGTCGCCT
>JAPLTR010000085.1 GCA_026398065.1 Verrucomicrobiota bacterium
TCCCGAGCCCCAAATCCGGGATGAAGTCGCGGTGGTACCGGGGACCGATGGGCAGAAGATGAGCAAGAGCTACGGCAACACCATCGAGATTTTCGGCGACGAAAAGATCATCCGAAAAAAAATCATGGGCATCGTCATGGACAGCCGTACGCCCGCCGAACCGAAGCCGGACGCGGACAAGAACCTCGCGATCCAGCTCCTGAAATTCTTCGCGCCCGCGGACGTCGCCCTTGACTACGAGAACCGCCTGCGCGCCGGCGGCCTCGGCTATGGCGATCTCAAGAAGGCGTTGTTCGAGCACTATTGGAACTACTTCGCGGCGGCCCGCGCCCGGCGCGCCGAGCTCGCTGCGAACATGGATCACGTCGACGCGGTGCTGCGCGACGGCGCGCAGCGGGCCCGCGCGGTGGCCGACCAGGTGATCGGGCGTGCGCGCAAGGCGTGCGGGCTGCGCTAGTCACTTCCGCCGCGCGCCCAGACGGAGTGGCGGGGCTTTGAGGTGTTTTTCGCGCCAGCGGCCGGGGGAGATTCCCTCCCATTGCTGGAAGGCGCGGAAGAAGGAATTGGCATCTTCGTAGCCGAGGAGGTAGGCGGTCTCGTTGAGTTCGCGGCCGGAGTGGATCAGGTAGTGTTTGGCGAGTTCCTGGCGCGACCGGGCGAGCACCTGTTGAAAGGTCACGCCGGCGGTGGTGAGGCGGCGTTGGAGGGTGCGGGGGCTCTGGCCGAGTTCGCGCGCGACCTGGGCAAGGTCAGGGCGCTGGCCGGCGAGCAGGCGTTTGATGGTGGTCTTCACCTGCTCGACGGGGCTTTCCTGCGCCTGCTGGTAGGCCAGTTCGGCTTCGAGCGGTGGGGCGAGGGCGGCGAGGAGGTCGGGATTGTAGGTCAGGAACGGACGGTCCATGTCGGACTTCCGAAAAACGAAGGCGTTGCGGTCGGCCTTGAATCTCACGGTGCAGCCGAAGTGTTTTTCGTAGAGCGTGCGATTCGACGGCGGGCGTTCAAACTCGACACGGAGGGGAGTGATCGGCCGCCCGCTGCCGCGGCGCGCGATGCAAAGCACCCAGGCGAAACACATGTCGGTGAGCATCGGCGGCTCGGTGCCGCGAGCCATGGTCCAATCGAAACGGATGGCGCACTCGTCGCCTCTGGGGATCACGCGGATGTCCTCGGGACACATGAGGCGCTTGTAGCGGCCGGCGCGCTCGATCGCGTCGCGGAAGGAGCGGGTGTAGAGCGTGGAGATGGCGATGGGATCGTAGCGCTCCATGCGCGGCTCGTCGCCCAGCTTGAGGCCGATGGCGGGATCGCCGCTGTGATCGGCAATGGCCTGCCAGAGGGCGAAAAAGTCGCGCGTCTCGACGTAGATCTTTTCCTGGTCGAAAAAGCCGAGTGGCAGCCCCGCTTGGCGCAGCACGGCCTCGGGCGAGATCCTGAGGTCGAGGAGCCGCGGGCGGATCAGGCTGGAAACGCGGAAGTGGGTGCTCATGGCCGTGGGAGGGAGCAGGTGGATAGCGGCGACGGGGGACAATCCAAAGATGGAAAAAAAGGGCCGGCCGACGCCCGCCCGACTGCTCAGACCTGCGTGGTGGGCATGATCGTCACCTGCTGGAGGTTGACGTGGCGGGGAAGCGAGGCGGTGAAGGCGATGGTCTCGGCGACATCCTCGGATTGGAGGACCTCCATCGTCTGGCGTGCGCCGAAGATCCACTCCTTGGCACCCTGGTCGCCCACGTGGTGGGCGAGTTCGGTCACGACGAGGCCGGGCTCAAACATGGAGACGCGGACGTTCTTCGGGCCGAGCTCTGTGCGGAGATTGCGCGAGAGATGGCTGACCGCGGCCTTGGTGGCGCAGTACACGGCGAAGTTGGGAAACACACCCTGCGCACCGATGGACGAGATGTTGATGAGATCGGCGGCGGAGCCGGTCTTGGCGGCTTCGACGAGCGCGGGGGTGAAAGCGCCGATCACGCGCATCGCGCCCATGAGATTGAGGTCGATCATGCGCTCCCACTCGGAGGTGCGCTGGTCGAGCACGGGGGCGGCGAGCATCACGCCGGCGTTGTTGACGACGAGGCTCACGGTGCCGAGCTGCGCGGCGACGGCCTGCGCGGCGGCCTCGACGGAACGCTGGTCGGTGACGTCGACCGCCAGAGCGAGAGCCCGGCCGCCGGCGGCGGTGATGGCGGCGACGTGCTGGTCGAGCATCTCTTTGCGACGGGCCAGCAGGGCGACCTTGGCGCCGCGGGCGGCGAGGGCCCTGGCGGTGGCGGCGCCGATGCCGCTGGAGGCACCGGTGACGACGGCGACGCGATTGAGGAGCGGCAGGGAGGAGGTGGTGCTATTCGGGTTCATGAGAGGCTGGTGGATGCGCTGAGGTGAGGGAGCGAGGGTGAGATGTGCCGCTCGGCGAGATCGGAGGCAGGACCGCCCGGGCACGCACACACTCTAGCGGAAGGCGCGGCGGGGCGCATTCGCGGGGCATGCCAATTTATATGCAAAACGCGCCACGAAGCGTGGCGCCGGCGCAGCCGACCGTCCTTGGTGGAGCGTGGGCTGAAGCCGGCCCTACTGGCCGAGCCACGCGCGGAAGGCCGCGTTGGATTCCTGGCTGACAAGCACTTCGTCGCCGGGGCGGGGGAGCAGTTGCACTGTGAGGCGGCCTTTGCCGAGGGAGGAAAAGCTCTTCACGGCGCTGGCGTGGACGAGGTAGTTGCGGTTGACGCGGAAGAACTGCGCGGGGGCCAGCTCAGCGGCGAG
>JAPLTR010000513.1 GCA_026398065.1 Verrucomicrobiota bacterium
GGACGGCTCTCCGGCACGTGCGCGCACATCGCTGACACATTTTGCGCACAGATCGCTGACACGTTACAGGGGCGGGTATGCCCTGGAAAACGAGAGATGTAAGCGAGGAACGCACGCGGTTCGTGCAGGCACGGCTGGCAGGAAAGACCGCGATGGCGGTGCTCTGCCGGCAGTTTGGGATCAGTCGGGATTGTGGTTACAAGTGGTGGCGACGGTTCTGCGAAGAAGGCAGGCCCGGCTTGGTCTCGCGCCGCCGTGTGACCGCGTGCGCGACGCGGTTGGCCTGGCGTTGGCGCGAGCTCGTCCGGCGACTGCGCCGGACGCATCCGCGGTGGGGTGCGCCCAAACTGCGGTGGCTGTTGCAGCAACGAAAGCGGCGCGGGCCGTGGCCGTCGGTCTCGACGGTCGGACGCTGGTTGAAGAGCGCAGGGCTGACACGCCCCCACTCCTGCCGCGCCCGGCGCGGGCCGATCCAGGCTGCGCCCTGCCGCCAGCCGGCGGATGCACCCAACGCCGTGTGGACGGTCGACTTCAAGGGCTCCTTCTACACGGCGGACCGGCGGCGGGTCTGTGCGCTCACCGTGCGCGATCTGGCCACCTGCTACGTCCTGGCGGTGCGGCAGGTGCGACCGACCGAACAGGCCGTCGGAAAGGTCCTGCGGGCTTTGTTTGCGCGCTACGGACAACCACGGGCGATCCGCTCGGACAATGGCCCGCCGTTTGGCAGCACGGGGCCGCGTGGGTGGACGCCCCTCTCTCTGTGGTGGGTCCGGCAAGGCATTCGCGTGGAGTTCGGCCGCCCGGCGTGTCCGCAGGACAATGCCGGCCACGAACAGATGCATGGCGTGCTCAAACAAGCCACCGCTCAACCGCCGGCGAAACATCTGGTCGCGCAGCAACGGCGCTTCGATCGCTGGCGCCGGGAGTACAATCACGCCCGGCCCCATGCTGCGCTCGGGCAGTGTCCGCCAGCCAAACGCTATCGGCCAAGGCGGCGCCGAACCGTCCGGGTGCCAGTGTGGGCCTATCCGCCGGGCTGCGAGTTGCTCCGCCTCGACGCGCGGGGGCGCATCCGCTGGGGCGCTCGTACGCGGCACATCGGCCGCGCGTTTGCCCGCCAGCAGGTCGGCCTCAAAGCCAAAACCTCGCAGCTCGCGGAGGTCTACTTCGGGCCCCACCTGCTCGGGACCCTTCACCTTGCCGATCTCGCCGGCCTCCGCCCGGTCCAGTGGCGCCACTCTCACCACACGAAAGGGAGGGGGCTTCGCCCCCTCCCTTAACCCTCCCCATTCATTGAAATTGCCCGAACGTCTCAACCAAAGTGTCAGCGATGTGTGACCAAAAAGTGTCAGCGATGTGTGCGCAACCACCTCCGAGCCGTCCGTCAGGAGGTTCGCCCGCCCGCCACCGGACCAGCGACCCCGGACGCCTCGGAGAGGCGTCCCTACCGTCGCAGTCATTTCCCTGGCCAGGCGCACAGGCACGGTGGGGCTCACCGGTCCGCGTACCCCTTCGGGTGCGACGAGTGCCATTTCCACGCCGTCGCGACGATGGACTCGATGTCGCCGAACTTCACCTTCCAGCCGAGCTCTCGCTGGGCCTTGGTGGAGTCGGCGTAGAGCGCGGGCGGATCGCCGGGCCGGCGGGGCTTCTCGATCACCTTGACGGGCTTGCCGGTGACCTTCTCGACCGCGCGGATGACCTCGCGGTTCGACGTGGGGCGGCCGGTGCCGAGGTTGAAAAAGAGCTGCGTGCCGGGCGTGCCGAGCTTGGCGAAGGCCGCGATGTGCGCGCGGCTCAGGTCGTCCACATGGACGTAGTCGCGCTGGCAGGTGCCGTCGGGGGTGGGGTAGTCGGTGCCGTAGAGTTCGAGGTGCGGGCGCTTGCCGACCGCGACTTCGAAGGCCAGCGGGATCAGGTGCGTCTCGGGATGGTGGTCCTCGCCGATGGCGCCGTCCTCGGAGGCGCCGGCCGCGTTGAAGTAGCGGAACACCGCGAAGCTGAGGCCCTTGGCCGACGCCAGCGCCTTCAGGGCGATCTCGATGTCGAGCTTGGTCTGGCCGTACGGGTTGATGGGGGCCTGCGGGAGATTCTCGTGAATCGGCAGCGTGGCGACCACGCCGAAGGTGGCGCACGTCGAGGAGAAGATGAACTTCTTCACGCCCGACTCCATCATCGCGTTGAGGAGGTGGAGGGTGGCGGCGACGTTGTTGAGGTAGTACTTGAGCGGGTCGGTCACGGACTCGCCGACGTAGCAGTACGCCGCGAAGTGCATCACGGCCTCGATCTGCTCGGCGGCGAGGATGCGTTTGACGGCCGTTTCGTCGCCGAGGTTCGCCTCGTACACCTTCACGTCCGGGGCGAGCGCGCCCCGGTGCCCGTAGGCGAAATTATCGAGCACCACGGGGCGATGCCCCGCGGCAACGAGTTGCCGAACACAGTGACTGCCGATGTAACCGGCCCCTCCGACGACGAGAACGTTCATAATTGCAGGGAGCCTTGTATTGCTTTCGGCGGGAGGTTGGCTAGCGATTTCCGTTTACCAACGAATGAAGCCCTCGCGCATCGTCATCACCGGCATCGGCCTCACCGCCCCCAACGGCAACTCCCTCGCCGAGTTTCGCGCCAACCTGCTCGCGGGCGTCGCCGGCATCGAGCGCATGGAGATCCGGTACATGGGCTCCCAGCTCGCCGGCGTCTGCCACTACGACGCCCTGAAGCACCAGAAGAAAAAGGAGGTCCGCGTCGGCACCCGCGCCGGCAGCATTTCGATCTACTGCGCGCGCGAGGCCCTCGCCGACAGCGGCGTGAACTGGGAGACCACCGCCAAGGACCGCGTCGGCATTTACATCGGCTGCACCGAGCACGGCAACGTCGAGACCGAGAACGAGATCTTCAACATCTCGAAATTTAACTACGACACCAAGTTCTGGTCCCACTACCACAACCCCCGCACCGTCGCCAACAACCCCGCCGGTGA
>JAPLTR010000116.1 GCA_026398065.1 Verrucomicrobiota bacterium
GGATTCGCCGCCGAACGGATCGAAGCCCGTCAGCAGGATGGTCGGCAGCAACGGCGTGCTCATCGAAATGTTCTCATCGAAACACGATCACATACATCAGCACGATGTTGCAGATCAGCAACAGCGCGCCGGTACGCCACTGCGCGCGGATCACGCCATGCGGATCCTTCAGTTCCAACAGCGCTGCCGGGACCAGATTGAAGTTCGCAGCCATCGGCGTCATCAGCGTGCCGCAGTAGCCCGAGAGCATGCCGATGGCCGCCATGATCGCCGGGTTGCCGTGGTGCTGCTGCACGATCAGGGGGAGCCCGATGCCGCCCGTGATCACCGCAAACGCCGCGAAGGCGTTGCCCATGCACATCGTGAACAGCGCCATCCCGAGACAGTACGCGGCCACCGCCACCACCGGAAACTGCGTCGGCAGCGCCTTCGCCACGAGGTCGGCCACCACCACCCCCACGCCCGCCTTTGCAAAAATCCCGCCCAGCGCCGCGAGCAGCTGCGGCAAAATCAGCGCCCACCCCATCGCCTCCGTCAGCCGCGCGCCCTCCCGCACCGGCGTCACGATCCGCGCCCCCGTTGTGCGCCACGCCACCGCGACTGCGATCAGCGCCCCGAGGCCGACCGAGAGCAAGGTCACCTGCTTGGGCTCGATCAGCCACATCTCGCCCACATGGATGCGGTCGAGCACCAGCGTGCCCGCCACCGCCGTTGCCGGCACGAGGAGCGCCGGCCACAGCAGCCGGTTTCCCAGCCGCCTCAGTGGAGACCACGACCTGTTTCGCGGCCGCGAGCGCCACCATCGCCAGCACGAGATAGCCGACCACCAGCGGCGGCATCGCCTTGCCGAACAAAAACACCGCCGCCAGCAGCGCCCAAAACAACGCCGAGCCCCAGCGCCGCGGATGCCCCGTGTCGCGCGCGATCTTCACCGCGAGAAACGCGAACAGCGCCCCGATCAGCCCGTAAAACAGCTCGACCGTGACCAGCTTCATCGGCTGTCCTTCCGCGCGGCCTCGGCCACCTCGCGCGCGATCCGCCGGTCCAGCACAAGCGCCCGCCACATCATCACGCCAAACGCCACCACCGCCGTCGGGATGCCCCACAGCGCCATCGCCCACACGCTCACCTCGATCTTCTGCGCATCGAAAAATCCCTTCATCAGCAAAATCGCCCCGACTGCGATGAAGATGTCCTCGCCAAAGAAATTCCCCACGTTTTCCGCCGCCGCGGCGTTCGCCCGGATCGCCTCGACTGTCTTCTCCGGCAGTTCGCCATGCCGGGCCCGCGCCGCGCCTTCCGCCATCGGCGCCACGAGCGGCCGCACCGCGCCCGCGTGTCCGCCGATGTTCACCCCGAGGCTGATCGAGATCTGCCGCAGCGCCGTGTAGAGCAGCAGCACACGCCCGGCCGTCGCAGCCTTCGCCTGCCGGATCAGCGTCTCCGCCCGCTCGCGCAGCCCGTGCCGCTCCAGCAGCCCGACCACCGGCGTCATGATCACGATGGGCAGCACCATGTAGCGGTTCTCCACGAAATATTTTCCGAACTGCTCCATGATCTCGTGAAACGACATCCCCGCCACCAGCCCCGTCGCGATGCCCGCCGCCATCACCACGAGCAGCGTGTTGAACCGCAGCGCAAACCCCAGCGCGACGACCGCGATGCCGATGAGTTTGATCATACGGCCAGCGCCTTCAGCCCGATGCCCGCCTCGCGCAGCGCGCCATTCAGCCGCCATGCAAACGCCACCGCATGCGCACCGTCGCCATGCAGGCACACCGTGTCGGCCGCGAGGCGCACCTCCGTCCCGTCCGTCGCCCGCACCACGCCCTCGCGCGCCAGCCGCAGGACCTGCGC
>JAPLTR010000557.1 GCA_026398065.1 Verrucomicrobiota bacterium
GCCGCAGACCGCGGTTCAACGGGCTGGGAATCCAGTGCGGCACCGGGCACATCGAGGTGTTCTTGCGCCGCACGAGCGCCATGCTCTCGCGCACCGCCGTGCCAAATTTCCGCGCCGCGGCCGAGTCGATCCCGGCCGACAGCAGCGCGCGGCACATCACCGTGAGCGTGAGGGTCTGCATCTCGTCCCCGAGCGGCACGGTCCCGCCCGCCGCGCGCCGCGCCTCCCAGCGGACAAACATCTCGTCCGTCGCCTGCATCACCGCCGGCACGATGCGGCGCAGGTGCTCGGTCCGGAACGCCGGCTGCACCTGGCGGCGGCGCAGCTTCCAATAGGCGCCGTCGGTCGTGATCAGGCCGCGCCCGATCGTCTGCCGCGCCGTCTCGTAGTGGAAGCTCCGCTCGTAGCGCTCGTGGCGCGTGACGAGCACCTCGCGGATCAGGTCGGGGTGCGTCACCGCGATCATGCCGCGGTGCAGGATGCGGAAGCGCGCGATCCCGCCGTGCCGCAGCCCCGCCTCCGCGGCGAAGCGGTGCGGCGCCTCGCGCATCTCGCGCGCGTTGCCCAGCAGCCAGTGGCCCGCGGCCACCGGCATCTCCCTCGCCGGCGTCGCTGTACTCATGATTCGGATACAGGCCGCGCGTGGGCCGGGTCGGCCGCGGCGAGGCGGCGCGTCTCGGCGATGAACGCGTCGTCCAGCGCCGTGCCGGGCTCGAGGAGCTGGATGAGGTGGTAGGCGAACCGCGACAGCGCCATCCCGTCGATCACGGCGTGGTCGGCCGCGCCCGTGAGGCAGAGGTGCTTGCGGCCGACGACCGCGCCCGCGGGATCGAACGCGAGCCGGTCCACGATCGTGCCGACCGCCAGGGTGGTCGTCGTCACGGTCGGCGGCAGGCCCCAGAACGCGCGGTTCAGCCCGTGGCTCTGGACATTGGTGAGACCGATCGTGCCGTAGAGGCGGCGCACCCAGTGCGGGTCGCGCGTCACCATCCGGTTGACCCAGCGGCGGAGAAAATCCGGCAGGCGCGCGAACTTCCGCCGCAGGTGGATCGCCGGGTCGTTGGGCAGGGGCTGGTTGATCGCGACGCGCAGCTCCCAGTTGATCGCCGCGAGGCTCTTGCGCTGCGCGCCGCGCACGCAGTACGCCGCGGCGATGCGGTGGCCGTGGATCTTGCGGTCGATCGACGTGCACACATCGACCTCGGAAAACGTCACGAGCTTCCGCCCGTGCCGGTAGGTCATGACGCCCGGGTGCGCCGCCGCCGCCCGCGACAGCGCGTGCAGCACCACCGCGTGAAACGACACCGCGCAGCGCAGCTCGCGCTGGCAGCGCTTCAGGCGGGCGAGCGTCTCCGTGACATCGACCTCGCCGATGCCCCAGACCGTGTGCGGCCGCGCCTGTTCGAGGTAGCCGAGCACCGCGTTGCGCAGCGGCGGCCAGGGCGTCTCGCGAAACTCCGACGCGGCGGCGGGGGTGGTGGAAATGTCCATTGCTGGAAAGGCTGACGGCTCCGGCCTCAGGCGCCCGCCGGGACCGCGGGTTGGTTCTCCGCCGGCGCCGTCGCTGGTGCCGCCAGCGCCCGCGCGGCATGCCGCGCGCGGAAATCGTCCATGAACGCCACGAGCTCCGCCACGCCCTCGGACGTGACCGCGTTGTAGAGCGACACGCGGATGCCGCCGCGCGTCCGGTGGCCCTCGAGGCCCGACAGCCCCACGGCCTCCGCCTCGCGCACAAACTCCCGGTCCAGCGCCGCCGTGGGCAGGTTGAACACCACGTTCATCAGCGAGCGGTCGGCCAGCGGCGCACTCCCGCCGTAAAACCCCGCGCTGGCGTCGATCGCGGCGTAGAGCCGCGCGGCCTTGGCGCGGTTGATTTCCTCCATCGCCGCCAGCCCGCCGATGTCGCGGCGCAGCCAGCGCGCGACGAGCATCGTGACATAGATCGCAAACACCGGCGGGGTGTTATAAACACTGTGCGCAGCCGTGTGGCAGCGGTAGTCGAGCATCGAGGGCAGACCGTCGGGCGTGCGGCGCACGATGTCGTCATGCACGACCACGACCGTCACCCCGGACGGCCCGAGGTTCTTCTGCGCGTGGGCGTAGATCAGGCCAAACTTCGTCACGTCCACCGGCCGGCTCAGCAAATCCGACGACATGTCGCACACCCGCAGCACCCCGTCGTGCCCCAGCAGCCGGTGGAACTGCAGGCCCTCGACCGTCTCGTTGGAAATGTAGTGCAGGTAGGGCGCGTGCCGCGAAAAGCTCAGCTCCGCCTCCGTCGGCAGCCGCCGGAAGCCCCCGGCCTCGCCGCTCCACAACACCTTGACCGGCCCCTCCCGCTGCGCCTCCGGGATCGATTTCCCGCTCCAATAGCCCGTATGCAGGTACTCCGCCGGATGCAGGCTCCCGCGCAGCAGCGTCATGGGGATCTGGCTGAACTGCAGCGTGCTCCCGCCCTGGAGGAAGAGCACATGGTAGTCCTTGGGCAGGTTCAGCAGGACGCGAAAATGCTCCTCCGCCTCCGCGACCACGTCGCAAAACCACTTGGAACGATGGCTGATGCCCAGAATCGACAGCCCCACGCCCGGCACGTTGCCGATGGCGGCCTGGGTTTCCCGGAGGACGCAATCGGGCAAAGCGCCCGGACCGGCGGAAAAATTATGACGAGCGATCACGGACATGCAGTAAGGGACATTAAGGTGTTGATAAGCAGGACTCCTTCCAAATGTGCCCGAACCGACATTGGCAACGCCAGTGCGTGTCTTTTTACAAAATCGTAAAAACAACGGCGGCCGTTCGACGCTCCGCGTTGAAATCGGACGGCATGGAAGAGGTCGGATTGAGTCGGATCCGGTGCGATTTGGTTGGATTTACTTGGATTTGGTCGGATTCGGTCGTCGGCGATGCGATCAGGCGGGCGAGTAAGGGAACGGGCGTGACGGTGTTTCCCGCGGATGGCGCGGAGGGACGCGGATGAAGACAGAACGATACCTGAACCCGCCCTGAAAAACGGAACCCCCCGCCGGCCGCCGGACCGTTCGCC
>JAPLTR010000388.1 GCA_026398065.1 Verrucomicrobiota bacterium
GCCGGATCGGCGGCCACGGCGGCGAACATTTCCGCCCAGCGGGACAAGGGGGCGCGCAAACCATGCGAGTGCGGCGTGTGCTCGGCATCGCCGACCACGACCGTGACCAGGACCTCCGGGCCGATCTGCTCGGCGCGGTGGAACGAAAAGATTTCCGCGACCGGCAGGACGCGGGAGAAGCGAGCCGGATTCATGCGGCGGCCTCCAGCCGTTCGTTGGCCCGCACGAAGTGCCGGGCCAGTTTCGCGAGCGCCGGGCGCGCCAGCGAGGCGAGGTCAGGAAGCGGTTCAGTGCCGCCGAGCCGCGCGTTCTCCACCTGGAGATCCCGCAGATGTTTGCGCAGGCGGGCGGAACTGAGCGGATGGAGGAGGCCCACGCTGCGGCGGCCGGCGGCGGCGCGCGCGGCCCGCAGCGTCGGTGCGATTTCGCCGCGGTTGAAGCTTGCCCGCGGGAGCGCGGCGGCTCTTAACGATTGGGGATAGGTTCTGGACACCCCCGCAGGATGCCAGAGACGCTCGGTTCAGTCTAAGTAACGGCGGGAACCGCGGGAACCGCGACAGTTATTTTTGCTTCCGGCAGACAGGCGGTGTCCGGACTGAGGCACCGGCAACAGCCCGATGCGACGATTAGGGTTCAGGCACTTCGTAGACCTCTACGAGAACACTTCCCGCGGCTCCGCTGTTTCTGGACACCGTGACCGTGCATTCACCGGGAGTCATCGTCATGAGGACTGCCGCATCCTTCGATCCCTCCGGAAGAGCAAACGCCCCGCACGCCGCCATCGCCGCGCGCACCGCGTCACGAGTCGCAGGGTTCTCTCCCCAGTCATTGCTCTTGATGCCCGTGATACCGCCGCGAGTGACTTCCACTTTGGGGTCGTCC
The DNA here is from genome assembly GCA_026398065.1 of Verrucomicrobiota bacterium. Classification (GTDB taxonomy): domain Bacteria; phylum Verrucomicrobiota; class Verrucomicrobiia; order Opitutales; family Opitutaceae; genus GAS368. The sequence goes on from JAPLTR010000388.1 coordinate 883, forward strand.
ATCACTCCGCTCACTCGAAACTGCGACAAACCGGGGCCGACTGCGCGCACGAGAATATTTTTCTCTCCTTGGCCACCCACGACAAAACCCATCGTGGCACTCGAATCGCCAGTTAGCGTGAGCATCATCGAGAGATTGATGAGCCGGTTCAACACGACCTTAGGGCTTATGGAACTGGTGCTCGATGCAAGATCGACATTGGCATCGCGCAAGCCATCGAACCGGAAGAATCCACCAGTAATACTGACCTCCAACTGCGATCGGGTTGTAGCGACGGCCGGACCTCGAATTCTTCCCCGAATCGTCAGGCTACCTCCAGTCGTCTCCAGGCGTACGGTACCGCCGACGGGCAGAAGAAGATCGCCATTAATGGTGATCGAACGAGCGGAGATGAGCTTCGATCCGCCGTTGAGTTGGAGTGAACCGCTCACGGTGATGTCCTCCGTCACCACAGCATCGCAGGAGAGGTCGAGTTTTCCGTTAACGACGATACTCTTCAACCGCCGAAATTCAGGACCGGCCGCTACGGCGATTGTGGCATTGCCATTCACCGTGAGGCTAGCAGGGCCGTAGCCTGTGGCGGTCTCGATGCCGTTTTGAAAAATTGCGGACCCTTGAACCGTGAGGTTACCGCCCAGCGAGACGCGTTGCGTGAAGCTCTGATCTCCGTTGAAAACGCCGGAAATTTGAGCTGAAGCCGACGTAGCGACGGCGAGTGCAACTGCGAACAGAAAGGTTTTCATGACAGAGTTTGTGAATAAAATGTGGAGAAGTTCAGGGGACGTAGGACGGCCAATGTCCCACCCCCGGTGTAGGCTGGTCCCAATGAGCAACATCCTCTCCTACAAGCCCTCTGCGTTCTACTACCGGCGCGACATTCGTGCGGCACGAAGCAAAGCGGCCGTGCAGACGCTGGCTAACCGGCAGGTGACAGAAATGGAAATGCTCTACCAATGGATCTACGACAACGGGTTTGCTCCACGAGGCGGGATCTTTCCCCCGAGCGTGAGCAGCGACCTGACTGCGTTCGACTATCGCTCTCGAATTTCCGCCGGCCGCAGCAAAGCGGACGTGATCGAGTGCGCCCTTACCGTTGTCCTGGAACACGAGAACCTCCGGCAGTGGGTGCGCGACGTGCATAAGGTGATTCCGCCCAAATGGTATCTCAGCCCGTCTGAGCAGCAGGCAAAGCAGGATGAGGAAGCGGACGCTGTATAGGCCTCCCTGTCTCCGATGAAAGAAGCTCTTTCTGTGCCCTCTCTGTCAGTGGGATTCGCCGAGCGCCCTTCGTCGTATCAGGCTTACCTGTACGCCACGACTTGGGGGCCGCCAGATGCTCATGAAACTGTTCGGCGATCCAGTGGAGTCGTTGGGGCTGGCCCTTCGCTTTTTTCAAGAGCTCCTCTAATTCGTCTCTTATCTCTGCCATGATCGTCAGAGAGTCATCCACCTCATCCCTGCCCCCGTCCCCTTTTCCTGGCCTCGGCTCAACTGGATTCACTTTTTCCGAACCCGCCGGAACCCCCGTGATTAGAAACTCCTCAGACACCCCGAAAAACTCCGCGAGCCGCGGCCAATGCTTCGGCAGCGGTGGAGTATCTCTTGCGAGCCAATTAAATACCTGCGTGCGCGAGATCCCGTAGGCCTTCGCGAATTGTTTCGGTTCGAGGTTCTTGCGCTCCAGCATATGGCGGAAGCGGAGACCAAAATTATTTGGAGCAGGGTTCACTTTTGGTCTTGCGAGTACATTAAAACTGTATCCATTTGGCTACACAGTTTCAAAAAGATGAACTCCAAAGCGTCAAGGCCAAACCCCCTAGCTCTCCGCGGCCGGTTACTCAGCTGCGGATACACGCTTCGGTCTTTCGCCCTTAAACACGATTTCAGATACCCCACCGTGAAGGCCGCGATCCGCGGCGTCCGGTCCGGCCCCACAAGTCAACGGGTGATTG
>JAPLTR010000369.1 GCA_026398065.1 Verrucomicrobiota bacterium
CCCGAATAATTCGCCGCTTGGGTTTTGACTACGGTCTTCGCGAAGGCGGTTCGCTGCATACCGAACTTCAGGTAAGGCGTATTCAGTACGGATCTAAAGGCATAATTGATATTTTCGGAGCGGGCAAAAGTATCGAGATCATTTTCGATTTCATGAAAATGCTTATAGGTATTTATACTGATCGAAGAAAGCGGGAGCTTGAGAATAACTTGGCCGAGCAAGAAGTAATTCGAAAGAAATTGGAGAATGCCACACGGTTTGTGGAATTGGCAGAGAAACTAAAAGGGAGCGACGAGAACGTGCGTAAAATAGTACTCGCCGTCCACGAGGCTCAAGAGCCATTGGCGGAACTAGTTTCCAAGGGAAACATTACAGACGTATCGTTGCGCGAAGAGTTCGTGGGTAACGAAAAGCGCCCTTAGTCGGCTCCTTAGCGAACCTTCCGGTAGCTCATACCCATATACGTGATTGAGCCATCGGCCTCAATGGTCATGGGAAGCGTTGTCTTCTGGCCCATCGCCTCGACTAAGATCTCCAGCTTCTGGCCATCCACACGATATTTGTACTCGGTCACGGCGGCTTGATTGCCCATTTTTACGGTTGAACCGTCGAACTCCAGCGACTGGCGAGTAACATTTTGAATTTTGGTCATGGCGTCGTCCATTTGCCGCTGCAATTTAGGGTCCGTACCCTTCGGCAGGGGCATCCGAGGGATTTGAGCTTCCATCTCGTACCGTCCGCTAAGTTTCTGGCCACAGCCGGAAATTGAAACAGCCATGACCGCACCGAGTACCAAAACGAGAAGGCGTTTCATCCTTCTCAGAGGGGTGATGACGATGAATCGACGCAAGAGGTAAGTGGTCGTTGGGGCTTTAGGAAGGGGCCCTGGGTGAACGATCGACAGATCGCCCACACCTCCACCGAGGCTGTCCCCTCCCTTGTCCCACCTCTGCGGGTAGGCTGGGCGGCAGTCCGGTGGCGGTTCCGAGGCGCCGGGCTCGCGCCCCTCGGTGCGGCTTCCCCTCGGGATTCAACCTTCAACACCTCGCTCCCATGTCCCGTCTTGGAAAAATCGCCCGTCTTCCGCGCCCCGTGCGCGACACCCTCAACGTCCGGCTGCAGGAGGGCGAGCCCGGCCCGGAGCTGCTGGCGTGGCTCAATGCCGAGCCGGCCGTGCAGGCCGTGCTGGCTGCGCACTTCGGCGGCCAGGCGATCAACGCCCAGAACCTCTCCGACTGGCGGCGGGGCGGGCATGCCGTCTGGTGTCAGCAGCAGCAGATTTTCGAACTGGCGGAGCGGCTGCACGAGGAGCAGCCGGAGCTGGCGGCGTTGCTCGGGGAGGAGAAGCTGGCCGGGAGCCTCACCCAGGCGGCGGAGCTGGCGCTGCTGCGGGAGCTGCGGGCCACGTGGGGCATGGCCGAGGGGCCGGAGCGGCTGAAGGCCGTGCTGGCGGTCCTGCGCGCCTCGGACCGCCTGCAGCGCGCGCAACGCGACGCGAGCCGCGCGCAGCGCGAGGAGCGGAAGGCACAGATCGAGCAGGAGCGGGCGCAGCGGGAGGAACTGCGAGCGCAGCGGGAGGAACAGGAGGAGCGGGAGGAGTTGGACGAGCCGCCGGAGCGGGAGGAGCGACCGGAGGTGCGCCCGGCGCGTCCGGCCGCGCGGCGCGAGGCGGCGCGGGAGGTGCCGGCGGTGCCGCCGTTGGCGAGCCAGCCGGCCCGGTGCAGTCCGCCCCCGGCCGGATCCGAGCCGGCGGGCACGGACGACGCGCAGATCGACAAGGTCTGGGCCGCCGCGCTGAAGCTCGCGAAGGGTGCGCCCTCCAAGCCGCTGGCCACCGGCGGGTGGATCGGACCGAAGTTCCCGGTGCTGCAGGCGGCCTGACCGCCCGGGCCCTCAAGGCAATTCAAGGCATTTCAAGGTAAACGAAATCAAGGTAACGCCAAATCAAGGTAACGGACGTTCGGGTAACGGACTTCGGGTAGGGACGCCTCTCCGAGGCGTCCGTGGGCTACAGGGCGAGACGCGAGGGCGGATTCGACTGAGACGGGACGTCGCGGCGGACGGCTCTCCGGCACGTGCGCGCACATCGCTGACACATTTTGCGCACAGATCGCTGACACGTTACAGGGGCGGGTATGCCCTGGAAAACGAGAGATGTAAGCGAGGAACGCACGCGGTTCGTGCAGGCACGGCTGGCAG
>JAPLTR010000433.1 GCA_026398065.1 Verrucomicrobiota bacterium
GAGGGAAGGGAGGTGCGGGCGAGAGCGGGCGTGGAGCGGGCGGGGTGGTGGAGGAGGGGTGGATTTAGGAAATTGAACCGCGAAGGGAATCCGAAAATGGCCGCGTGACGGGGGTCTGGGGGATGGGGGCGGTGGACGGGCAGGGTGGGCGGGGCGGGCGGAGGTAGGGGGGAAAGGTTCCGCGTGGGGCGGGTGGCGCGAGGCGGGTGGGCCGCGGGGGCGGTCGTGGAACTGGGGCTGGCGGGTTCAAGCGGGGCTCGGCTGGACGCCTTTGGGGGCTTTTTTACTTGATAATTGTTCTTAAAAAGAACAAAATGGCGCTCGTATCAATCAACCCATCACCCATGAACGCGGACCATCCAGGATTCCGGGGGCTGAGCCTTCGTTGCGAGACGCGACTGCGTTCCGCGGGAACGGCCGCGGCGGTGCGTGGGTGTTGCGTTGCCGCGACGATAACCGGCTCGGCTGGGTGGCGTGGGTCGGGCTTGCTCCCGAATCCGGGTGAATCGGATCAAATCGCACTAAATCCAGGTAGATCGTACCAGCTCCAACCCGATCCGGCTTCATCCCACCGGTGGTGCCCACGGAACACACGGAAGACACGGAACGAAGGGCCGGAGCGCGGCGCGGGAGAGGAACCACGAACTACACGAAACACACGAAAGGGCGGGCCAGCGGCCCGCGCTCCCAGGGCAGATCCGACCAAATCGCACCAAATCCAAGTAGATCGCACCGGATCCGATCCGATCAAACCGCTCCGCGGATGGCACGGATGCTCGCGGATGGTTTCGGAGGCCCTCGATCCGCGCCCATTCGCGCCATTCGCAGTGAAATCTGTCTCCGCTCGCTCCTCGGCAAATCGCACCAAATCCAGGTGAATCCGACCAAATCAAGGCAGATCAAGGTGGATCAAGGCTCCCGGGGTGGCCCCGGTGGGCAGAACGCGGCGGGTGGGGCGGGGGGAGGCGAGCCGGAGGAGAGGAAGCACGAAACCCACGGAAGACACGAAAAGGGGCGGGCCAGCGGCCTGCGCTCCCAGGGCAGATCCGACCCTTCGTCGCGTTCCGCCAAAGAGGGTGCGCCCAAATCCAAGTGAATCCGACCAAATCAAATCTCTTCCTTCGTCGCGAAGCGTCCGGGCGTAGCGCGGTCAGCCTGACCGCGCTCGGTCGGCTGGCGGGGACGTATCCGAATAGCACGGTCAGGCTGACCGTGCTACGGCCGGGCGTCTGCTCGGCTTGGGCCGGCTTCACGGTAAATCCGAGGAGATCGCACCAAATCCAAGTAAATCGCACCGGATCCGATCCGATCAAACCGCTCCGCGGATCGCACGGGTGCTCGCGGTTGGTTGCGTGGCCTCGATCCGCGTCCATCCGCGCCATTCGCGGTCAAGGCTGGCTCCTTTCGCTCCCGATCAGATCCGGCCAAATCCAAGTAAATCCGACCAAATCAAACCTCTTCCTTCGTCGCGAAGCGTCCGGGCGTAGCGCGGTCAGCCTGACCGCGCTCGGTCGGCTGGCGGGGACGTATCCGAACGGCACGGTCAGGTTGACCGTGCTACGGCCGGGCGTCCGCTCGGCTTGGGCCGGCTTCAGGGTAAATCCGAGGAGATCGCACCAAATCCAAGTAAATCCAACCTCATCCAGCCGGCGGGGATGCCGGGCGCCCGGCGGGGCCGTCGCTGAAATGTATCCTGGGCGGCGTGAGGTGGCGCTCGCCGGGGTCCCGGATTTTCCCCATGTTGACGGGATGAGGACACAACTTTTCGGGGTGCTGGTCGTGGCGGCGTTGGCCGGGCCGATGGCCCAGGCGGCGTCCAAGCCGGTGGTCACGTTGCCGGGGCTCCAGCGCGATGGGTCGGTGCTGTTGCCCAACCAGTGGTCGCTGCGGCCGGTGGGGAAGCAGGTGCCGGTGGGCGATTTTCCGATCAATGTCGCGCTGCATCCGGGCGGGGTATTTGCGGCGGTGTTGCATTCCGGGTACGGGCAGCACGAGGTGCGCATCCTCGACGTGAAGGCGGGGAAGATCGTTTCGCAGGTGGCGCTCGACGAGTCGTTCTACGGGCTGGCGTGGTCGCCGGACGGGAAGCGGCTGTTTGCCAGCGGGGGCAGCGCGGAGGTGATCCACACCTTCGATTTCAAGGCCGGCTACCTGAGCGAACCGGGCGAACTGCGGCTGCGGCCGGTCACCGAGGGCGGCGTGCCGAGCGGGCTGGCGACGTCGGCGGACGGGAAGGCGCTCTATATTGCGGAGAGCTGGGGTCAGCGCGTGGAAAAAATCGCGGTGGCCGACGGACGGCTGCTGTGGGTGAAGTCGCTGGGGCTGGCGGAGGGCAAGCTCAGCACCGATCACGAGAGCGAGCGCATCAAGCCGGTCTCCGATCCCGACGCGCCGTTTCCGTACACCTGCCTCCCGGATGAAAAACGGGGCCGGGTGTATGTGAGCCTGTGGGCGAAGGCCGCCGTGCTGGTGCTCGATCCGAAGACGGGCGCCGAGCTGGGGCGCTGGGCGGTCGGGCAGCATCCCAACGAAATGCTCCTCGCGGCCGACGGGCGGCTGTTTGTGGCCGAGTCGAATTTCAACACGGTGAGCGTGATCGACACCGCGACGGGCCGCATCACGGAAACGCTCACGGCCTCGCTCTATCCCAACTCCCCGCCCGGCTCGATGCCCAACAGCCTCGCGCTCTCGCCCGACGGGGAACTGCTCTTCGTGGCCAACGCGAACAACAACAACGTCGCGGTTTTCGACGTCGAGACGGCGGGCAAGGCGACGTCGCTCGGGTTCATCCCGGTCGGCTGGTTTCCGACGAGCGTGCGGGTGACGCGCGACGGCAAGGCGCTCGTCGTGGCCAACGGCAAGGGCATCACCTCGGCGGCGAATCCCCGCGGGCCGTTTCCCGGGACGCCGGTGCCGCGCAACCTCCAGGAATACATCGGCGGCCTGATGCAGGGGACGGTATCCATCATCGAACTACCGACGGAGAAAAAGCGCGCGGAGCAGTTCGGCGCGTGGAGCAAGACCGCGTACACCTGCAGCCCGCTCGAGGCCGACGCGGGCGCGCGGGGCCTCGCGGCCCGGCCCGCGGGCAACCCCATCCCGGCGAAGGTCGGCGAGGCGTCGCCGATCAAACATGTCATCTATATCGTGCGGGAGAACCGCACCTACGACCAGGTGTTCGGCGACCTGAAGGAGGGCAACGGCGACCCGCGGCTCTGCCTGTTTCCCGAGCAGGTCACGCCGAACGCGCATGCGCTCGCGCGGGAGTTTGTGCTGCTGGACAATTTTTACGCCGACGGCGAGGTGAGCGCGGACGGCCACGAGTGGACGATGGGGGCGCAGGCCACGGACTTCACCGAGAAGATGTGGCCGCTCAGCTACGGGCACAACGCGCGCAAGAAGTACGACCATCCGGCGGAGGGGTTCTACCCGGCGGCGTATCCGGCGAATGGTTACCTCTGGAACCGGGCGGCGGAGGCGGGCGTGAGCTACCGCAGCTACGGGGAGTTCTGCGAGACGCCGAAGCGCGGCCCGGCGCTGGCGCACCCGTCGCTGCCCATCCTCGTCGGGCACATCGACCCGCTGTACCGCGCCTGGGACCTGGAGTATCCCGACGTGAAGCGGGCGGAGCGGTTTGCGGCGGAGATCCGGCGGTTCGAGGCGGAGGGCGGGATGCCGCGCCTGCAGGTGCTCCGGCTGGGCAACGACCACACCTCCGGCACGAAGGCGGGCAGCCGCACGCCGACGGCGATGGTGGCGGACAACGACCGCGCGCTCGGCCTGATCGTCGAGGCGGTGTCGCACTCGAAGTTCTGGGGCGAGACGGCGATCTTTGTCCTCGAGGACGACGCGCAGAACGGGCCGGACCATGTCGATGCGCACCGGATGCCGGCGCTCGCGATCAGCCCGTGGACGAAGCGCGGGGCGGTCGATTCGACGCTCTATTCGACGACGAGCATGCTGCGCACGATGGAGCTGGTGCTGGGGCTGCAGCCGATGTCGCAGTTCGACGCGGCGGCGATGCCGATGTGGGCGTCGTTTGCGGACGCGGCGGACCTGCGGCCGTTCACCGCGCGGGCGGCGCAGGTGAATCTGGAGGACCGCAACACGAAGCTGTCGTGGGGCGCGAAGGAATCGCAGAAGATGGATTTCACGGAGCCGGACAAGGTGGACGACATCGCGCTGAACGAGGTGGTGTGGCGCAGCGTGCGCGGGGCGAAGTCGCCGATGCCGGCGCCGGTGCGCGCGGCGTTCTACAAGGCGCACAAGAAGGACGACGACTGAGGGGGGGGGCGAATGGTAGCCGCGAGCGTGAGCGAGTGGACGGGCGCGGCCGAATCACCACTCGCTCACGCTCGCG
>JAPLTR010000648.1 GCA_026398065.1 Verrucomicrobiota bacterium
AGACCGAGTCCGTCACCTACCTGGTCCAGCGCGCCGAGTCGCTGATGGGCCTCTTCTTCCTGCTCACGTGCTACTGCGCGGTCCGGGCGTATGGTGAGTCTCCGGTAAAAACTAAATCCTCGCCCACCGACCCCGCCTCAGTCGGCACCTCCGCCCGTTGGACCGCCGCCGCCATCGTCTCGTGTCTGCTCGGCGTCGGCACCAAGGAAGTGATCGTCGCCGCGCCGCTCCTCGTGCTGCTCCATGACCGCGCGTTCGCCGCCGGGAGCTTCCGCGCCGCCTGGCAACGGCACCGCGCCCTTCACCTCGGGCTCTTCGCCACGTGGCTGCCCCTCGCCGCCCTCGTCCTCGGCACCGGTGGCAACCGCGGCGGCACCTCCGGCTTCGACGTCGGCGTCACGGCGGGCGCGTACTGGCTCACGCAGTTCGAGGCCGTCACCCGCTACCTCGCCCTCAGTATCTGGCCGCATCCGCTCGTGTTCGAATACGGCACGTTTTGGACGAACGGCTGGACCGAGGTCGCGCCCCACGCCCTCGTCGTGATCCCGCTGGTGTTTGCGACGGCCTGGGCGCTGTGGCGCCGGCCGGCGCTCGGTTTCCTCGGCGCGTGGTTCCTCGCGATCCTCGCGCCCACCTCGGTCATGCCCGGCACGATCCAGATGATCGTCGAGCACCGCATGTACCTCCCGCTCGCCGCCGTGCTCACCCTCGCCGTCCTCGCCACCCACGCCCGGCTCGGCCGCCCCGCGCTCTGGCTCGGGCTCGCCGCCGCCCTCGCCTGCGGCGCCCTCACCGCGCGCCGCAACCTCGACTATCGCAGCGAGCTCACCCTCTGGGCCGACACCGTCGCCCATCGCCCCGCCAACGCCTCCGCCCACAACGGCCTCGGCATCGCCCAGCTCGCCGCCGGCGATGCACCCGCCGCCCTCGCGTCCTTCGCCTCGGCGGTCCGCCTCGCCCCCGCCCGCGCCGACTACCTCGCCAACTACGCCGGCGCCCTCGCCCGCGCCGGCCGCCCCGCCGACGCCACCGCGCGCTACGAGGCCGCCCTCGCCCTCAAGCCCGACTACGCCGAGGCGCACGCCAACCTCGCCCTCGTCCTCAGCGAGGCCGACCGCGTCCCCGAAGCCATCACGCACGCCGAGACCGCCGTCCGCCTCGCGCCCGGCTATGCGCCGGCGCACCTGCACCTCGGTATCGCGCTGCTCCGCGCCGGCCGACCCGCCGAAGCCGCCGCCGCCCTCGCCACCGCCCTCCGGCTCGACCCCGCGAGCCCCGAGGCCCACAACACCCTCGGCGTCGCCCTCATCCAGCTCGGCCGCGTGACCGAGGCCCTCCCGCAGTTCGAGTCCGCCCTGCGCCTCCGCCCCGCGTATCCGCAGGCCCAGGACAACCTCCGCCGCCTCCGGTCCCTGCTCGCCGCTCCGCGCGAGTGAGCACCGGACGCCGCGTGTCACCCCCTTCAGGTCGTCACCGCGGTCACTCCAGTTTCCTCACCCGCAGATTCCGGAACGCCACCGCCTTGTTGAACAGCGCCTTGTCCTTCGTGGCGTGCACCTGCAGCCCGAAGAAGCCGCGCGGGATCGCCACCGGCGCGTCGTCCGTGAAATCCGCGAGCAGGTGGTCGTTCAGCCAGGTCCGGATGTGCGTGCCCTGCACCTCGATGCGGCAGGTGTTCCACGCGGGCCACGGTTTGAAGCGGTCGCCGTGCGCCTTCTGCCAGGCCGCCAGCAGCGGGCCGCTGCTCTCGTCCGGCGCGAGCCAGTTGTCCTTGCCGCGCCGGCCGTAGCCGCCCTCCTCCTGCACCCCGCCGGTGAGCGCGCGCGGCGTCGGGTCGAATTCATACTGCAGCCCGTACACGCGCTTCACCTGGCCGTCCGCAGGGCGGCTCCGGAAATTGATGCCCGAGTTGATGCCCGCCTCGCAGCGAAACTCGCATTCGAACACGAAGCTCGTGAACGAGTCGTCCTCCGTCGCGAGAAACGTGTTCTGCGTCTCGCCCTCGGTCACGAGGCCCACGATCGCGCCGTCGCGCACCTCGAACTTCGCCTTGCCCTGCACGAGCTTCCAGCCCGTCAGCGTCTTCCCGTCGAAGAGCGAGACCCACGGCCCGGCCTCCGCGGCGCGCAACGCCCCGCCGACCGCCAGGCCGAGCGCGCCGAGCGCCACGGCCGCCGCACGCAGACGACGAAGAGGAAAGGACGGGGAGGATTTCAGGGCGTTCATGGGTGGAGTGACCGCGACATTGCCCCCGCCGCTCCGCCCGTGCAAGGCTCCGTCCATGGACCTGAAGCGCCCTCCCTCTGCGGAACATCTCGGCCCCTTCCAACTCGTCCTCCTCGTCCTCTCGCTGCTCGTCCTCGTCGGGCTCGCCGCCGACACGTTTCTCGCGCTGCCGCCGGAGATCGCCCGCGTGCTCCACGTCGTGGACACGGTCGTCTGCGGCATCTTCTTCGTCGATTTCGTGATCCGCTTCCGCGCCGCGCCCTCGAAGGCGCAGTTCATGAGGTGGGGCTGGGTCGACCTGCTCGCCAGCATCCCGGTGATCGAGAGCCTGCGCTGGGGCCGGGCCGTGCGCGTGCTCCGCGTCCTCCGCCTGCTGCGCGGCCTGCGCTCGGTCCAGCGCATCCTCGCCCTGCTCTTCGCGCACCGCACGCGCGGCGGCGTCGCCTCGGTGGGCCTCGTGAGCTTCCTCGTCATCACCTTCTCCTCGGTCGGCATCCTCCTCTGCGAACGCTCGCCCGCCTCCAACATCCGCTCCGCCGAGGACGCCATCTGGTGGAGCATCACCACCATCACGACCGTCGGCTACGGCGACAAATACCCCGTCACCACCGCCGGCCGCGTCGTCGCCGCCGCGGTCATGGTCATCGGCGTCGGCCTCTTCGGCACGCTGAGCGGCCTCATCGCCTCGCTCTTCCTCGGCGACACCGAGAATAAGATCGAGCAGGAGGAAAACGAGATCCTCGTCGAACTCCGCGCCCTGCGCGCCGAGGTGGCCGAGCTGCGCGCCGCCCAGGCGAAACCGCCCGCCGGCCCGCCAGGCTCCTGACATACCGTTGTCAGTGGCCCGTGTTATCCTTTCCGTCCGCATGAAACCCATCCTCCACCGCTGCCCCTGGCCCACCAAGCCCCTCGACATCGCCTATCACGACACCGAGTGGGGCGTGCCGCTCCACGACGACCGCGCGCTCTTCGAACTGCTCACGCTTGAGGGCGCGCAGGCCGGGCTCAGCTGGTCCACCGTCCTCGCCAAGCGCGAAAACTACCGCCGCGCCTTCGACGGCTTCGACGCCGAAAAGATCGCCCGCTACGACGCAAAGAAGGTCGCCGCCCTCATGGCCGACGCCGGCATCGTCCGCAACCGCCTGAAGATCGCCGCCACCATCGGCAACGCGCAGGCCTTCCTCGCCGTGCAACGGGAGTTCGGCTCCTTCGACCGCTTCCTCTGGTCCCACGTCGGCGGCCGGCCGATCGTGAACCGCCGCCACGGCCGGGGCGACGTGCCCGCGCGCACCGCCGAAAGCGACGCCCTGAGCAAGGCTCTCCTCGCGCGCGGTTTCAAATTCGTCGGCACGACGATCTGCTACGCCTTCATGCAGGCGAGCGGGATGGTGAACGACCACCTCGTCACCTGCGACTGCCACGCCCGTTGCGGGAAGCTGAAGTAGGAGAAAGTGCCACGCCTGACCCGTCACCGCCGCCGAATGCCCCTTCCTCCATGAGCGCCAAGGACTCCGCCCACGCCGCGATCGACCGACTGCCCGACGGAGCCACGCTCCAGGACGCCGCCGACCGCCGTGCGCTGCTCGCCGCGCTGGAGAAGGGTCGCCGGGACGTGCGCGAGGGCCATTGGCAGACGCAGGAGGACGTCGAAAAACTCTTCCCTTCGTGGACCGGAAAGTAGGCGCCAGAGACCGTCACCATGCCCAGGGCCCGGGGCACCTGACGTCGCGCAACGCGCCTCATTTGATTTCGATCACGTCGCGAAAATCTTTCGGCGACTCGTGAAAATCACGCGCAATGTAGTCGTAGTTCAGCCAGTCGTAATGCTCCAGGCCGACGGCCTGGGCAAAGACCTTGGAGGCCTCCGTCTCCATCAGTTCCTCAAAATCATTTGGGCGCAGAAGTTTCTCGAACGCCTCCAGGGCGGCGCTTCCGGCGCTTGACACAATTTTCTGCAAGACCGCACGCGAATAGCGCGTGTCATCGAACGTGATGTCGTTGTTCCAATCGCAATGATACGCGCAGACCACCCGGCCGCGGTCGAACAACGAAAAGCTCCAGCCGTGGTCCTCGGCGGACACGTAGTGCAGGAGTGGTAGCCGGGCGGCGCCCACGATCCGTTGATCGGGTTCAAACGCCCCGTCCTTTGCCACGAAGCTGACCCAGCCGTTGGCCGCCGGGTAGACGTAACCCGCGAGTCCCGCCGCCCGTAACACGTCGCAGGCATCGTCGCGACGCAGGGAACGCAGGTGGTAGCTCTCGCTGAATTCGCTCATGCGGGAAACCGTGGGCCGTTCCCGCCCAGCCCGTCAATCACGCGGGTGGCGATGACGCACATCACACCGGAAACGGATTCCGCTCCGCAAACCCGGCCTGATGCCAGTACGGGTACGTCTTCGGCCGCTCACTCGCGGCGTCGAGCTTGGCGACCTGTTCCTTCGTGAGATTCCAGCCGACGGCGCCGAGGTTCTGCCGGAGCTGTTCCTCGTTGCGCGCTCCGACGATCACATTCGCCACGGTGGGGCGCTGCAGGAGCCAGTTGAGCGCCACCTGCGGCACCGTCCTGCCCGTCTCCTGCCCGACGGCGTCGAGCGCCTCGACAACCGTGTAGAGATACTCGTCGTCCACCTGCGGGCCCTTGTCCACCACGAGCGCGGTGTTGAGGCGGCTCACCGCGGGCTTCGGCTGGCCGCGGCGGAGCTTGCCGGTGAGGCGGCCCCAACCGAGCGGGCTCCACACGATGGCCCCGACGCCCTGGTCGAGGCCGAGCGGCATCAGCTCCCACTCGTACTCGCGCCCGACGAGCGAGTAGTAGGCCTGGTGCGCGACGTAGCGCGAGAGGCCGAGCTTGTCCGAGGCGGCCAGCGACTTCATCAGGTGCCAGCCGGAAAAATTGGAGACGCCGAGGTAGCGGATCTTCCCCGCGCGGACAAACCCGTCGAGCGTCGCCAACGTCTCCTCCACCGGCGTGAGCGCGTCGAAGCCGTGCAGTTGATAAATGTCGATGTAGTCGGTGCCGAGCCGGCGCAGGCTGCCCTCGATGGAGCGCGTGAGGTGGTGCCGCGAGGAGCCCACGTCGTTCGGGCCGTCGCCGAAGCGGAACGTGCCCTTCGTGGAGATGATCGCCCGGTCCCGCCGTCCCTTGAGCGCCGCGCCGAGGATCTCCTCGGCCGCGCCTCCCGAGTAGATGTCCGCCGAGTCGAACATGGTCATGCCCGCCTCGAGCGCGACGTCCACGAGGCGCGTCGCCTCGGCGACATCGTTCGAGCCCCACGCCCCGAAGAATTCGCCCTTTCCGCCAAACGTGCCCGTGCCGAGGCTGAGCGCCGGCACCTTGAAACCTGATCCGCCGAGTTTTCGATATTCCATAAATGTGCGCGTACTGGACCAAAGGGCCGCTGCGCCCGGCAAGAGAACAAAGAACCGCGCGGCGGCAAGCGCCGCGCGGAAAAAGCCCGGGCCCGTCCGGTCAGTGGCCCGCAAACGACGCGTTGAATTTTTCGAAGAACGCGCCGTAGTCGCCCCGCGCGGCGAAGCGCAGGGGTTTCACGCGCTCGACGAGGATTTCCGCGGCGTCGGGCGACTGCGCGATGAGCCCCATCGTCTCGGAAATGAACTCCTTCAGCGGCATCGCGTGCGGATCGCTCGCCTGGTGCGCGCCGGTGAGCTCCGTCTGCACGTAGGGCGGCGCGAGCTCGATCACCTGGATCGCGGTCCCGCGCAACTGGTGGCGCAGCGACTCGGTGTAGGAATGCAGCGCGGCCTTGGTCGCACAATACGTCGGGAAATTCGCGAGGGGAATGAAGGCGAGCCCCGAGGTGACCGTCATGATCGCCGCGTTCCGCTGTTTTTGCAGATGGGTCAGCAGGGCGGACGTCAGCCGGATGGGCCCGAGGAGGTTCGTGGCGACGGTCGCCTCCGCCACGGCGTCCGACGCGTCGGTGAGCTTCTCCGCTTTCATGATGCCCGCGCTGTGGATGACGACGTTCAGGGCCGGGTGCTCGGCGGTGAGCCGCACGGCGAAGCGCCGAATCGCCGCCGCGTCCTCGATGTCGAGGACCAGCGACGCCATGCCGGGATTGGCGCGGGAGGTTTCGTCGAGGACGGACTGGCGCCGGCCGGCGATGATGACCCGGTTGCCGAGCGCGTGGAAGGACTCGGCGAGGGCCCGGCCGATGCCGGAGCCGCCGCCGGTGATGAGAATCGTATTGCCTGTGGTGTGCATGAGCGGGTGGGTGCTGGGTTGCTTGTCGGTTGACGAGGCAGACCCTATCACCCCCACTATCGATTGAACAGTAGGCACCTTTTTATTTTATACCTACCCAAAAGAGAGCGATTCATCATGAACGGCTTGCTAACCAAGAAGCAGCTCCGGCAGGCCAAGGCCTACTACGCGCACGTGCCCCCGGCCGACGCGGAGATCGATCCTCGCGTCGAGCAACTGGTCAACGACCTGATCGGGCGCGTCGCCGACAAATGGACGATGCTCCTCCTCGAGCTGCTCGCGGAGCAGGGCGAGATGCGCTTCACCCGGATCGCCGACGCGATCGGCGGCATCAGCCAGAAGATGCTCACGCAGACCCTGCGCCAGATGGAGCGTGAGGGGCTGGTGACGCGGACGATCCATCCGGTGATCCCGCCCCGCGTGGAGTACAAGCTCACGAAGCTCGGCCTGAGCCTGGGCGAGGCCTTTTGCGGCGTCTGGGTCTGGGCGGCGGAGCACCTCGACGAGATCGAGCGCTCCCGCCGCGCCTTCGACGCGCGCGCGGCGAAGGCGCCGTCCCCGGCCCGCCGGGCGTGAGCGGAGCTCCCGCAGCCTCCGGCTACGGCACCTCGTAAATCTCCACGAGCGCCACGCCCGTCGTCGTTCCGGCGCCGGCGACCTGCGCGGTGTAGGAGCCCGGTGGCAGCGTCACGAGCACGGCAGAGTCCGGCGATCCCGGTGTGAGGGCAAAGGCCCCGACCGTGCTCGAGACCGCGGCCAGCTCCGCGGCGGTGGCCGGCGGCTGGCCGCCGACGACGGTCGCGGGCGTGGACCAGTTGTCGTTTTGCGCAACCACGGTCTGGCCGTTGAGAACGGAGAGCCGGGGGTCCGCGAGGGTGCCCGCCACGCCAAACGCCCCGAGCTGCGGGCCGATGCCGCGGATGAGCATC
>JAPLTR010000417.1 GCA_026398065.1 Verrucomicrobiota bacterium
GGACGGCTCGTGGAGTCAGATCGACGGGCGCTGCGCGGTGTGCTCGACGAGATCTCCCGCCAGCAGGCGCTCGACCGACATCAGCGCGCTCTGGCTCATGCGCTCGACATGGTTGTCCTTGGGCCGCCCGTACTCGGCCCCGGTGCCATCCATGTGAAATGTCGAGAACACCTCGGCGAGCCCCTCGTTCAGCCAGGTCGGCAGGTTCATCCCGCGGGCTCGGACCAGGAAGTGCACGTACTCGTGAAAGATGACCTCCTCGTAGCCGGCGTTTGAATCGGCGGAGACGGCGATGAAGGCCTGGTCCGGCTGGTCGATAAAATAGCCCGCGACGCGCTTGGTCTCGCCCTTGTAGAGGGGCTTGTACGGTTCGAAGCCGGAGTCGGAGCCGAAGAACACGATGGTGACCTTCGATTCGCGCAACATTGGTGCGGGAAACATCGTGAGCGCGTTTTCGCGGAACCGCTCCAGCTCCACGAGCAGGCGGCGGGAGTTCTTCTCGGATGCCGAGCTCAGAAGTTCGAAATGGTCGCTCTGTCCGCGCAGCCAGCGCTCCGCGGCCCGGGCGCACGGGCCCGTGACGGCGAGGCCGAGCACGGCCAGCAAGACAGCGCGAAAGAGCAGAGACCGCACGGGGGTTGGCATGGAGACAGGAGAGGGGAACGGCAAAGGATTGCCCAACGTCCAAGCAAACCGGCGCCCCGGCGCAATCCTTTCCCGGGTCATCACGTTCGGCCGCGGAGTGGGAAAACCGGAAACGCCGAATTTTTCCAATTCGCCGCGGCGGGCGCGTGGTACGGTGGGGCATGGACACACCTGCTCATGTTGATTCCGCCCAATCCGCCACCCTCCCTGAACGACTATGGGTCCCGCTCATCATGAAAAAATTCGTCCTCATCTTCCGCCAGAATCCCGCCCGTCCGATATCCGCGGACGAGCGCCAGCAGCTTGCCACCGAAATGCGCCCGTGGGCCCAGCGCCAGAACGATGCGGGCCGCAAACTCGTCCCGCATATTCTCGCGCCGGAGAGCGCGCTCCTCGGGACGGAGGTGATCGCCGCGATTCCACCCGTCGCCTGGCCGGTCACCGCCCTGCTTTTCTTGGAGGCGGCCGATCTCGGCGAGGCGACGCGGATCGCCGGATCGCATCCGGGCCTGAAACACCGCGCCGTCGTCGAGGTGCGCGCCTGGGCGCCGCCGGGGCCGCCCGCACCCGCAGTGGCGCCGGCGGGGTTGTGAGCGAGGGGCGGCCCGGGTACCGGCGGCGGTTCGGGTCGATTATCGGGGGTTTCCGACGCCCGTTCCGGCCGGCACCTTGAGAATCGCGCCCTCGTCCGCGCTCGCGACCATGCTGGCGTAGCGGGCAAGGTAGCCGCGGCCCAGGTCGCGCGCGCGCGGCTTCCAACGCGCCCGGCGCTCCTGCAGCACGTGGTTGTCAACCTTGAGCGTCAGCCGGCGCTGCGGGATGTCGATCTCAATGAGATCGCCCGGCTCGATCAGGGCGATCGGTCCGCCGGCGGCGGCCTCGGGCGACACGTGGCCGATGGCGCCGCCGCGGGTTGCGCCGGAGAAACGTCCGTCGGTGATGAGGGCCACCGAGTCCGCGAGGCCGCGGCCGGCCAGCGCCGAGGTCGGCGCCAGCATCTCCTGCATGCCCGGGCCGCCGCGCGGGCCCTCGTGGCGGATCACGACCACGTCGCCGGCCTTCACCTTGCCCACGAGGATGCCGACGTGCGCGTCCTCCTCCGCTTCGAAGATCACCGCGGGTCCGCAGAAGGTCATCATGGCGGGGGATACGCCCGCGGCCTTCACGACCGCGCCCTGCGGGGCGAGGTTGCCAAACAGGATGGCGAGTCCGCCGCGCGGCGAATACGCGCGCTCCAGCGGACGGATCACCTCCGTGTCGAGCACCTGAGCCGTGGCGATGGTCTCGCCGAGCGTGCGGCCGGTCACGGTGATCGTCTCCGGGTGCAACAATCCGGGCCGCTTGCTGAGCATCTGCAGAATCGCGGAGATCCCGCCGGCGCGGTCGATGTCCTCCATGTGATGAAGCCCCGAGGGCGCGACTTTGCACAGGTGCGGGGTGCGGTCGGAGATGGCGTTGATTTCCTCGAGGCGGAGTTCGACGCCCGCCTCGTGCGCCACCGCGAGCGTGTGCAGGATGGTGTTGGACGAGCCGCCCATCGCCATGTCGAGTGCGAGGGCGTTTTCAAAGGCGGCACGCGTGAGAATGTCCGAGGGGCGGATATTGCGGCGCACGAGGTCCACGATGGCCCGGCCGGCGGCTTCGAAGAGGGCGTCGCGGCGCGGGTCGGTGGCGAGGATCGAGCCGTTGCCGGGCAACGCGAGGCCGAGGGCCTCGCACAGGCAGTTCATGGAGTTGGCGGTGAACATCCCGGAGCAGGAGCCGCAGGTGGGGCAGGCGTGGCGTTCGATCTGGTCGAGTTCGCCCTCGGTGATCGACTGCTTGGAGAGCTGCCCGACGGCCTCGAACACCGAGGCGAGGTCGAGCGCCTTGCCCGTCGTGGGATTGCGGCCGGCGGCCATCGGACCGCCGGAGACGAAGACCGCGGGGATGTTCACGCGCGCGGCGCCCATCATCATCCCCGGGACGATCTTGTCGCAGTTCGGGATGCAGACGACCCCGTCGAAACAATGGGCGCGGAGCATCGTCTCGATGGAGTCGGCGATGAGTTCGCGGGAGGCGAGGGAGTAGTTCATCCCCCCATGGCCCATCGCGATGCCGTCGTCCACCCCGATGGTGTTGAACTCGAACGGCACGCCGCCCGCGGCGCGCACGGCGGCGCGGACCTTGCGTCCGACGACGTCGAGGTGCGCGTGCCCGGGGATGATCTGCACGAAGGAGTTGGCGATCGCGATGAACGGCTTGTCCCAGTCGCTCTCGGACTGGATCACGCCGGTGGCGCGGAGGAGACTGCGGTGCGGGGCGCGGAGACTGCCGCGCTTGATGGTGTCGCTGATGGCCATGTCCCAGTCTAGCGGCGGATGAAGCATAACAGAACTACCGTTTCTGCGCAGTTGTGATACTGTTTCGGTATGGACTACTCATTGCGCGAACTGGAATGTTTCATCGCGGTGGCGGAGGAACTGTCGTTTACCCGCGCGGCGCAGAAGCTGCATCTGGCGCAGCCGCCGCTCTCGCGGCACGTGCGCGCACTGGAGGAAAAGCTCGGGACGCGGCTGTTTGACCGCGCTGGGCGCAAGGTCGCGCTCACCGCGGCGGGGGCGGTGTTTCACGGGGAGACGCGGACGGTGCTGCCGCAGCTCCGGCGGGCGGGGGAGACGACGCGGCGCTTCGCCTCCGGGGCCACGGTGCGGCTGCGGCTCGGCTTCGTGAGCGCCGTGGTGAGCCCGGAGCTCGTGAAGGTGCTGCAGGCGTTTCGGGCGCGGCATTCCGGGGTGCAGCTGCTGGTGCAGGACATGCCTCCGGCGGAGCAGATCGCGGCCCTGCGCCGCGGAGAACTCGACGGAGGCTTTGTCGGGCTGCATCCCGGCGAGCGCACGCCGGGCATCCAGTTCGTCCCGTGGCGGAAGGAGGCGCTCGCCGCCTTCGTGCCGTTCGGCCACCCGCTCGCCGGCCGGCGCCAG
>JAPLTR010000766.1 GCA_026398065.1 Verrucomicrobiota bacterium
CGACGTCACGGGCCGCACGGGCAGGACGGTCTTGGTGGACTTCGGATCGGTGACGACGAAGCGGTCGAGGCGCACGGTGTCGTCGGCCGCCGGGGCGGGTTTCGACAGGTCGGGCGCGGTCTGGCCGCGGCCCGGGAGCGCGACGGCCGCGGTGACGGCGATCACGGAGAGGAACTTGAGGGTGGACGATACGGGAGGCATGGTGTTGTAGTTTATTTTCCGATACGGCTCAGCCCGTGGCGGCGGGGCCCGGATCGGGCCGGACGGATCGCCTCCGCCGGAGGGCGGTCGGCACCGGCACGGGCCGGAGGGCGCCTGCGCGGTCGCCGTGGTGGCGGCGGGGCGAGGAGCGGAGCGCGGGGAGTGTTCCGGTTTTCCGGTGGCCCGTGCGGTGAACTGAAGCTTCCGCGCTTTGCCGGTGTCGGCCGAAAGGAGACGGAAGAGTGGTCGGCTCGCGCTAGACGACGTAGAGCCGAGGCCGAACCAATAACATACAATTTAAATGTAAACTGAAAAAGTATGATTTAAGAGCCACACCTAACAAACCATTGCTTTAAAGAGGCTTAAACTCGATTCTCAGCCGGCGCAACGGCGGCCACGGAGGCGATCAGCCGCTCCGCGAGATCCGCCGCCTGGACCCGGATTTCCCGGACGGCAGACGACTCCCACAGCACCCCCTTCAGGGGCGCGCCGAGCGTAAACACCCGCTCCAGCGGCGCACCGCGATAGCGGAGGACCTCGCCGGTGGGCAGGGCGTTGATGCCGAGAGCCAGCGGATCGTGGTCGATCAGGCCGCGCGCGAGGAGGTGCACGAGGAGCGGGTGCTGATACTTCGTGTAGTCGGTGCGCGGACCCGTGCAGTTGATGACCTTGGCGACGCGCAGCGAGACGTGCTGGATCGTGCCGCGGCGCCGGAGCATCGCGTGCACGCCGCGATCGTCGGCCTCGAGCACCTGCAGACGGCCGGCGTAGAATTTCACCTTTCCCTCGGCGGCGAGTTGGTCGACAAACGCTGCGGTGGCCGGCGCCACGCGGTGGCGATGCGCCTCCCACAGCGGACGGACATGACGCAGAAACCGGGCCCGCTCGTCCCAGGACAGCGACTGCCAGATGGCCTGCGTGTACGGCCGCATCCCGTCGACCACGCCGCGCCAGTCCTCGCCTTCCTCGGTCGCCGCCCGGATTTCGTCGATCACCCGGCGCGTCCACGCGCGGATGGTGGGCGGGACGTCCTCCCAGTCGGCGATCGCCCGCGTGCCGGCCTCGGAACGGTGGGCCTGCGGACGGATCCCATGGCGCGACAGCGCGTGGATCGTGCCACGATGGCCCTGGCGCGCGAGCTGAACGATGAGGTCGGTGGCGGTGAGGCCCTGCCCCACCAGCAGCACCTCGTCGTCGGGGGCGAGACCATCGAGGGCGTCGCCGCGCCACGGGACGTGGATGTAGCGCGGGGTTTGATAGAACGGCAGCGGACGGGGGATCGGATATTCGCCCGGGAGATTGCCGATGGCGAGGACGACGCGGTCGGCGAGGAGCGCACGGCCGTCGGCGAAGCGCACGACCAGCTCCTCCCCGCTTTCCTCCAAATCGACGACTTCACCCGCAATCTGCTCCAAAACCGTTCCGGCGGCCGCGGTGCCGCACGCGGCGGACAAAACCTCCCGCACGTAGAGACCGTAGAGATGACGGGCGACATAGTCGCGCGGCGAGACGAGCCCGGGAAATCCGGGACGACCGGCCCGCGCCGTGAGCCACTGGAGAAAATGCTCCGGCTCCTCCGGCAGCGCGCTCATGCGCGACACGGGCACGTTGAGCAGGTGGTCCTGACATCGGGTCCCATAGGCGACTCCGGGACCGGCGGCGCCGGTGCGCTCGATCAACTGCACGTGCAGCGGATGCCGCGCGCGGCGCAGCAACTGCGCGGCCACGAGGGTGCCGCTGACACCGCCGCCGACAATGACGACGCGGGGAAGAGAGGGGGTGAATTTCATGGGA
This sequence comes from Verrucomicrobiota bacterium, assembly GCA_026398065.1. Taxonomy (GTDB): domain Bacteria; phylum Verrucomicrobiota; class Verrucomicrobiia; order Opitutales; family Opitutaceae; genus GAS368. The sequence goes on from JAPLTR010000766.1 coordinate 1,996, forward strand.
AGCAGTTCGCCGAACGGCGAAAACATCGAGGGTTCCGGGGCGTTTTTCACAGACAGGAAATGGACCCGAGCCAAGCCCGGATGAGCCGCGCCAGACCGCACAGGCGACTGGTGGTGGATCCAAGGGGGAGAGCGGCTGCCGTGGTCGGCCAGACACTCGTCCGAAAAAGAGGGTTCGCTCTCGCCTCGTGGCGTCGAGATACGGCAGCAAATCCCCTGGATCATTTAAAGCAAACCAAATTAGTATGAATTAAGAAAAAAATACGCCGGCCGCGCGTTCGTCCGCTGCCGCGCATGGCCTTCCCGCCAAAAAAAATCTCCACCCCGCGCGGCGAGGTGGAGATGAGCGGCCCCGACGGCCGAAAGAAACCGCGTCCGATCAGGTCGTCGCGGCGGCGGGCGGGATGAGATCGTCGAGCGAGTCGCTCTCGACGCCGATGTCGGCAAACAGCCAGGAGGACAGGTAGCGCTCGCTGCTCGACGCGATGATCGCGACGATCTGCTTGCCCTTGTTCTCGGGGCGCTTGGCGAGCTGGATCGCGGCCCAGATGGCGGCGCCGGAGGAAATGCCCACCGGAATGCCGTCGAGGGAGTTGACCTGCTTGCTGACCGGGCCGGAGTCGGCTTCCTTCACGCGGATCACCTCGTCGTAGATCTTGGTGTTGAGGACGGCGGGCACGAAGCCCGCGCCGATGCCCTGAATCTTGTGCGGGCCGGGGGCGCCGCCGGAGAGGACGGGGGACGCATCGGGCTCGACCGCGATGATCTTCACCGAGGGCTTGCGGGCCTTCAGCACTTCGCCGACGCCGGTGATGGTGCCGCCGGTGCCGATGCCCGAGACGACGAAGTCGACCTTGCCATCGGTATCGCGCCAGATCTCCTCCGCCGTGGTCTTGCGGTGGACCGCGGGATTCGCGGGATTGGAAAACTGCTGGAGAATGAGCGCATGGGGAATCTTCGCGGCGAGTTCCTCGGCCTTGGCGATGGCGCCCTTCATACCCTTCGGTCCTTCGGTGAGGACGAGGCGCGCGCCGAGCACCTTGAGGATCTTGCGGCGCTCCATCGTCATCGTCTCGGGCATCGTGAGGATGAGCTTGATGCCCTTGGCGGCGGCGACGAAGGCCAGCGCGATGCCGGTGTTGCCGGAGGTGGGCTCGATCAGGACGGTGTCCTTCGTGATCTTGCCGGACTTGATGCCGTCCTCGATCATCGAATAGCCGATGCGGTCCTTCACACTGGACAGCGGATTGAAGAATTCGAGCTTCAGGAGGATCTCCGCCTGCGCGCCATGGGCGGCAGCGGTCCGGTTGAGGCGCACCAAGGGGGTGTTGCCGATCGTTTCCGTGATGTCGTTGTATATTTTGGCCATATGGATGTGGTGGTTGAGGGTGAAGTGTGGCAGGGAGGGCTAAATGGCGTAGTCGGCGTCGAACGAGCGCGCCTGACGCAGGCGGAGGGTGGCGAGGTCGCCCACTTTGAGGCCGAGCGCGGCCAGCTCCGAGCGGGAAATCTCCACTTCGACCGTCTCGCGATTGTGGATCTGCTCGAGGGTGAGGCGGGCCTGCGGACCGGCCGAGTGGACGTAGCGCAAGACCGCGGCCAGGCCGGGGGCCCGCGGATCGTGCGGGGCCACGGCAACATCGTGCGGCCGCACATAGACATTGCCGTCGGCCTCGAGGGTCGCGGAGTTCGACGCATGTGCCCCGGCATCGGCGAGGGCCTGGGCCCGGAGGACGTTCACATTCCCGAGAAACTGATACACGAACGGCGACGCCGGGTGGTCGTAGACCTCCTGGGGCGTTCCGACCTGCTCGATCTTGGCGTTGTTCATGACCACGACCTCGTCGGCGATCTCCAGCGCCTCCTCCTGGTCGTGCGTGACGAAGACGGTGGTGAGATGGATCTCGTCGTGAAACTTGCGGAGCCAGCGGCGGAGTTCCTTGCGGACCTTGGCGTCGAGCGCACCGAACGGCTCGTCGAGCAGGAGGACGCGGGGCTCGACGGCGAGGGCGCGGGCCAGGGCGACGCGCTGGCGCTGGCCGCCGGAAAGCTGCGTGGGATAACGGGCGTCGAGCCCGTCGAGCTGGACGAGCTTCAGCAGCGAGTGGACGCGCTCGGCGATCACCTCCTTGTTCGGACGCTCCCGGCGCGGGCGGATGTTGAGGCCGAAGGCGATGTTCTCGAACACCGTCATGTGGCGGAACAGCGCGTAGTGCTGGAAGACGAAGCCGACCTTGCGCTTGCCCGCGGGCACATTGGTCACGTCCTCGCCGTGGAAGTGGATCTGGCCGCTGCCCGGATCGGCATGCTCCAGGCCCGCCATGATGCGGAGGAGCGTGGTCTTGCCCGAGCCCGAGGGGCCGAGCAACGCGACGAGTTTGCCGCGCGGCACATGGAGATCGACGCCGCTCAGCGCGGTGAAGGCCCCGAAGGTCTTGCGGATGTTGTTTACCTGGATGCTCATCGCGGGTCGGGGAAAATCAGGAGGTGCGGGTCTGCGCGTGACGCCATTCGACGATGGCCTTGAGGACGAGCGTGACGATCGCCAGCAGGGCGAGCAGCGACGCGACGGCAAACGCGCCGACAAAGTTGTACTCGTTGTAGAGAATCTCGACGTGCAGCGGCATGGTGTTGGTCTCGCCGCGGATGTGCCCGCTCACGACGGAGACGGCTCCAAACTCGCCCATCGCGCGGGCGTTGCAGAGGATCACGCCGTAGAGCAGGCCCCACTTGATGTTGGGCACGGTGACACGCCAGAAAATCTGCCAGCCGCTGGCCCCGAGGGTGAGCGCCGCGTACTCTTCGTCGCTGCCCTGCGCCTGCATGAGCGGGATGAGCTCGCGGGCGACAAACGGAAAGGTGACAAACGTCGTCGCGAGCACGATGCCGGGGACCGCAAAGATGATCTTGAGGTCGTGCTCCATCAACCACTCGCCCCACCAGCCCTGCAGGCCGAACACGAGGACGTAGATGAGGCCGGAGATCACCGGCGACACCGCAAACGGCAGGTCGATGAGCGTGGTCAGGAGGCTTTTGCCGGGAAAGTTGAACTTCGCAATGCACCAGGCCGCCGCGACACCGAAGACGAGATTGGCCGGCACGGAAATGCCCGCGGCGATCAGCGTGAGGCGGACCGAGGCGAGCGCATCCGAGTCCTTGAACGAGGCAAAGTACGCGCCGAAGCCGCGGCGCAACGCCTCGGCGAACACCGCCGCGAGCGGCAGCGCCAGGAAGCACGCGAGAAAGAGCAGCGCGATCGTCGTCAGCGTGTAGCGCACCCACTTGGGGTCATGCGTCGCCCGCTGGACGGCGGCGTGCGACGTATGGTGCGAAAGGGTGTTGGCGACGGCGGAAGCCATGAATCAGGGGAGGAAGAGGAAACTACAGGGACCGGAGGGAAGGAAGTCGAAAGACGGCATCGTCATACGCGGTAGTAGCGGCGGCTCCACTTTTGCAGCAGGTTGATCAGGAGCAGCAGCGAGAAGGAAGCGACCAGCATGACGACGGCGATGGCGGTCGCGCCGCGGTAGTCGTACTGCTCCAGCTTGGTGATGATGAGCAGCGGGGTGATCTCGGTGCGCATCGGCATGTTGCCCGAGATGAAGACCACGGAACCGTACTCGCCGAGCGCGCGGGCAAAGGCCAGGGCGAAACCGGTGATGAGCGGCGGGAGCAACTCAGGGAGAATGACGCGGGTGATCGTCTGCCAGCGGTTGGCCCCGAGGCTCGCGGAGGCCTCCTCCAGTTCCGGTTCGAGCTCTTCCAAGACGGGCTGGAGCGTGCGCACGACGAACGGCAGGCCGATGAACGTCAGCGCGATAAATACGCCGATCTCGGTGTAGGCGACCTTGATGCCGTGCGGCTCGAGGTACTGCCCCACCCACCCGTTTTTCGAATAGATCGCGGTGAGCGCGATGCCGGCCACGGCCGTGGGCAGCGCGAACGGCAGGTCCACGAGGGCATCGACCACGCGTTTACCAGGGAAGGAATACCGGACCAGCACCCACGCGACGAGGAGACCGAAGATGGCGTTGACCGTGCCGGCGGCGAAGGAAGCGAGGAAACTCAGGCGGTACGACGCGATCACCCGCGGCGACCACACGGCCGCCGTGAAGTCCGCCCAGCTCATGCCCGCGGTCTTGATAAACGCCGCCGACAGCGGGATCAGCACGATCAGCCCCAGATAAAACAGGGTAAACCCCAGCGACAGGCCGAAGCCGGGGAGGACGGAGCGTTCTTTGCGAAGGAAGGACATCAGAGGTCTTGGGCGTAAGCGATGAAGCCGCGGTATTCGGCGACAATCGTCTCTAGCGCAGCGACTGCGGCGGACACTTGCAAGGCGAAGGGTGCGTGGGCGGGCGTTTCGAAGATCACATTGAAGGGCCGGGGCCGCTGGTCGGCCGGCGCCGCCAAAATGCCCTGGAAGCATTCGCAAATCACCCCGTTGCGGGCGGCCCAGCCGTCGATCGTGGGCCGGCCATCGCGCGGCAGCACCCGCTCGGCGGCGCGAAGGGCGTGTTGCAGCAGGGTGTCGTCCAGCGTCTGCCCGTGGGAATAGCCGTAGAGCCCCTCGCACGTGTCGTCGGCGTGGAGCGTGATCAGCCCGTGGAAGCGGCGGGCGCGCAACTCCGCCTCCAGCAGGCGGACCTCAGGCTGGGCGGAGTCGCGCCAGAACTCGCGGTTCAGATCCAGACCGGCGCGATTGAACCGCGTGCCATCCTCGTAGCCGGTGGGATTGACGATCGGATAGAGGAAGAGCTCGTAGCCCGCGGCGCGCTCCGGCGCGGCCGACAGCGCCGCGGCAAACTCCACCAAGGCGGCGCAGCCGGCAGGCTCATCGCCGTGCACCCCGGCGAAGAGCCCGAGCCGCACGGGCTCCGAGCCGGTGGAAGGACCGCTGAAACGGAAGCGCGGCAGTGCGTACGTCTGCCCAGCGTGCGCGAACTCCCCCACGACGCTCCGCTCCCATTCACGACGAAGCTGCGTCAGCTCGGAGAGCGGATGCAGCAGGGCGCGCAGATCGCGCGGGTCGTGGGTACGGAGCAGAGACACCATGCAGTCGGAGAGAAAGGCAGGACGGATGGAACGCGGGGTGGTTGGCGACTATCGGGTGTAAATCTG
>JAPLTR010000686.1 GCA_026398065.1 Verrucomicrobiota bacterium
GCCGGCCAATTCAGCGGCGAGCGAAAAGGGGAAAGGCGAGGCGGCGTAAGACACGCTTCGCGGTGCGCACCGGGGCGGCGCGCTCGCGCGAACGGTGCTACAAAAGGCTTTTCACACCGGCGATAATCTCGGCGCTTTCGGGGCGTTCGCGATAGCTCTCGCGCATCAGTTTTACCCGAATCTTTCCTTGCTGGTCGATGAGATAGACCACGGGATGCGGGATCCCCGCGGCCTTGCCTTTGGCCTCGTGGTTTCGGATGCCGTAGGCGTCGATGACCTTGCTTCCGGGGTCGGAGAGCAGCGGAAACGTCAGGCCAAGCTTGGTGGCCGCGGTCGCATTGGTCGTGAGCGAATCGTAACTGACCGCGATGAGTCGAACGCCCGTGGCTTCGATGGCCTTGAGGTCCTTCTGCAGATCCTGCAGTTGGCGGCGGCAGAACGGGCACCAGTCGGCGGAGCGCACGAAGACGAGCGCCACCGGCCCTTTGGCGAGCAAATCGGCCAGCACCACATCGTCGCCACCGCTGCGCTTCAGCGTGAAATCAGCGGCCTTCTCTCCGACCTTCAGGCCGGGCAAATCGGCCGCATGCAGGGCGGCAGCCAACAAGAGAAAGGCGAGGGAAAGAATTTTTTTGATCATGAGTTGGACGAAGGACGTGAAACGCTGCGGAAAAGGGCCGGCCCCACGGCCGGGCTGTCTTGTAATTTGAAAGGGTCTGTGGAGGTGAGACGACCGAGTGGCGGAAATATTCCCGCGTTGTTGCGTCATTTGGCCGGCGGGGGGTGGACGTTGATTCCGCGGCTTTACCACCTCCGCACGAGAAAGGCGATGGCTGTGCCGTCCCCCGCTATGCGGGAGCCGATCTCGGCTAAGCCCAACCGGCGATGGAAGGCGAACGATTCGGGATTGGGCGGGCGGGTGTTCACATCGCAGCAAAGGAGCCGGACTCCGCTCCGCCGCGCGGTGGCTTCCATCGTTGCGTAGAACGCGCGACCGATCCGCTGCCGGCGGTATTCCGGCGCGACCACGACTTGGCAAATGTAGAGGAAGGGCTCCGGCAGGCGGCGGCGAAGTTCGCGGATTTCCGTGTCGTCGTAATCGGACTCCCGCAGAAATGACAGCAGGTAGCCCGCGACCGCGCCGGCCCGGTCCACGGCCACGAAGTGATGACCTTCAAACGCGAGCAACCCGGACAGCGTGGTCTCGTCCAGCGCGGCCACCGCCGGACGGGCGCCGGCGTTCAGACGGAGCAGCGCGGTGCGATCGATGGAGGTGAAGGGGCGGATGATCCACGGAGCCGTGGCTGCGGGGCGAGTGGTCGCTGCACACATGGGGAACCGTGGGAGCAGCCGCCCTTCGGCTCTATTCCCGCCGAAAGAGCCGGGCCGTATCGCCCCATGGCCGCGATCTTCGCGTTCGACTACTTGAGTTGACCGGCCTCGTGGTCGACAGAATCTATCTCTCACGGACGGCGGGGTCCCGCAGATGTCATTTCGTCCGTTCCAATCGCTTGGCGCGTTCGCGCAGCGCCTCGTAAACCGGGGCGTCTCCGAGCGCCTCGGCGACACCGTAGGCCGCAAGGCAGCAGACGAGCAGCGGGAGCATGAAGTCATATTTTCCGGTGAGTTCGATCATCAGGACGATGCCCGTGAGTGGCGCCCGGACGATCGCGGTCAGCAGGCCGCCCATGCCGATCACCGCAAACGCCGCCGGCTGCGCCGCCCATTGGGGAAGCGCGCCATGCACGACCTGACCGAAGGCCAGACCGCCCATTGCGCCGATGACGAGCAACGGGGCAAAGATGCCGCCCGCGGCTCCGGTGCCATAGCTGACCATCGTCAGAAGGAAGCGGGCGGCGATCAGCAGAGGCAGCCAGCGCAACGCGATGTCGCCGGCGAGAGAACGTTCAGCCAGCAGGCCGCCGCCACCGGCCACTCCGGGATAGATTCCGCTCGCCAAGCCCACCAGCGCCCCGGCAAACGCGCCGATGGCCCAGGCGGGCCACCGCAGCCGCGCATAGAGATCGAGGCTCTTCAGCAAGGAGCGGTTGAACAGCACGCCGAGCAATCCGCAGGCGGTCCCCAGCACGGCTGCGGCCGGCAGGGCGTGCAGGTCGGGTGCCGGCATGTCGTGCAACTGAAAGACCGGCATTTCGCCGGTGAGCACGCGGCTGACGATGTCGGCCGTGACCGAAGCGAGGAACGCGGAAACGAGCACGACGGGAGTGAAGCTCCCGGCCAGCTCCTCCAACACGAACATCACGCCGGCCAGCGGTGCGTTGAACGCCGCCGCGAGACCCGCCCCCGCGCCCGCGGCGATCAGCGCCTTGCGCTCACCCTCGCCGATCTTCACGCGAAACCACTCGGAGACCATCAAGCCGGTGGCGCCGCCCATTTGAATCGTCGGGCCCTCGCGGCCGAGCGCCAGGCCTCCCCCAATCCCTGCCACGCCGGCGAAAAACTTCACCGGCAGCAGACGTCGCCATTCGATCCCGCGCTCACCGAGCACAAAACCCTTGAGCTGGGGGATGCCGCTGCCGCTGGCGTCCGGCGCGAAGCGCCGCACGAGCCACAGGCCCAATGCGCCGCCCAGGGCTCCGAGCCCGATCGCGAGGGGGATGCGCTCCGAGGCCGGCAGGGTCAGCAAATACGAAACCCTCCGGCCTTCGACAAAAGTGAGGGTGAGTCGAAACGCCGTGGCCAACAATCCCGCGACGATCCCCACCACCAGCGCCTTCGGCAGGATGTGGCGACGTTTGACCTCACTTGTGCTCAGCCCGAACCCAGTTTCATGCGGCATCGCCTCAGGTTGCCGAACGGAGGCCGAAGAAGGCAAGAATCCGTCGATGAAACCCTCGACGGTGCCAACCGGTCAAACAGCGGGTTTCCGGGCACTCGGTTTGGGACCCCTTCGGCGGCGTGCCGTGCTATTTCACGGCGTCCAGCACGATGCCGGGCGTGAGGAGTTCGGGCAAAATCACGGGGTCGTTTTTGCCAGGGAGCCAGACGAGGTTGAAGGGGACGGCGCTGCGGTTGTAGGCGGCGAGCTCGGCGGTGATGAGCGGGTCCTTGTTGGTCCAGTCGGCGCGGAGGGTCGCGATTTTCTTGTCGGCGAAGGTCTTCAGGACGTTGCTGGAGTGAAAGACGATCTTCTTGTTCGTCTGGCAGGTCGCGCACCAGCGGGCGGTGAAGTCGACGTAGATGATGCGGTTTTCCGCGCGGAGCTTGGCGACGGTCTCGGCGCTCCACGGCTCCCATTTCAGGGTGGAGGGCACGGGCCAGCCGATCCACGCGCCCGCGGCGAGGAGCACGGCGAGACCCGCGTACCCGAACTTGACCCGGCCGGCGGAGGCGCCGGGGGCCGTCCAGCGTCCGTACACCCAGACGCCGAGCGCGATCGTAACGAGGCCGAGGATGGCCATGAGGCTGTCGTCGCCAACCTGGCCGGTGAGCACCCAGACGAGCGCGCCAACAGTGCCGTAGAGCGGGAACGCCATGAACTGCTTGAACGTCTCCATCCACGCGCCGGGGCGGGGGAGGACTTTGACGGCGGCCGGGAAGATCGAGAGCAGCAGGTACGGCATCGAGAGGCCGACGGCGATGGCGGTGAAGATCACGAACGATTCGCCGGTGGGAACGGCGAGGGCGGCGCCGAGCGCGGGGGCGAGAAAGGGCGCGCTGCACGGCGTGGCGACGGCGGTGGCGAGCACGCCGGTGAAAAACGAGCCGGCGTATCCCGACTTCATCTGGAGTTCGGCCCCGACGCCGGTGGCGCTGAGCCCGAACTCGAACACGCCGCTCATGTTCATCGCGAAGACGAGCATCACGGCCGCGAGCAGGAAGACGAAGCCGGGCTCCTGGAGCTGGAAGCCCCACCCGAGCTCCTGTCCGCCGGCGCGGAGGACCGCGAGCACCGCGGCGAGCGACCAGAACGAGAGGAGCACGCCGAGGGCAAAGACGAGGCCGTGCATCACGACCTTCTTCTTGTCCTGGCCGGACTGGTTGACGAAGCCGAGGATCTTGATGCCGAGGACCGGGAAGACGCAGGGCATGAGGTTGAGCACGAGGCCGCCGAGGAAGGCGAGGGCGAGCGTGCCGAGGAGCTGGCCGATGGGCGTGGAGACGGGTGCGGCGGCGGCGAAGGGTGTCTCGACGCGGAGGCCGCGGAGGGCGGTGCCGGGGACCCAGGTGCTGGCGGTGGTGAGGACGCCGAGGAGTTTTTTGACGTCCTTGGGGGCGTCGGTGGCGACGGGCAACACGAGGGAAAAGCCGCCCTGGCCGTCCGGTGTCACCGTCTGAGGGAGATCGTAGGCGACGGTGCCGTCGTCGGAAAAGAAGTGGAGGTTGGTGGGGGCGGCGGCACCGGCCGCGGACGGTCCGGCGGGCGTGACCAGAAGGGTGATGGATTTCGCGGAGCGGGAGGCGGTGACTTTCCAGGCGGCGTCGGCGCGGGGAAGATTGGCGATCGTGGCGCGGATTTTTTCGCCGAAGGCGGCGTCGGGTTTGGGGGCGTCGGCGGAGACGGGGAGGGTGAGGGCGACGTTGGCGCTGCCGGGGACGCAGATCTCCTCGCACATCAGCCATTCGGCGGCGGCCTTGAGTTCGACAGAGGTGCCGGGGGCGGCGCTGGCGGGCGGAGTGAGGGTGATGGGTAGCAGGAGGTCGCCCTCATAGCCGTTGCCGACGATGTTGCCGGCCTTGTCCTTCAGGAGATTGGGGGCGGGCCACTGGATCTCGCCGGCGGTCCAGCCGGGAGGGAGGGTCCACTTGAGGGACGTGGGGAGGCCGGTGCCGGGGTTGAGCCAGTAGGTGTGCCAGTGCTCATCGTGGACGAGGCGGAGGGCGACGGTGACAGGCTGGCCGGGTTTGACGGAGGCGTCGGCGGCCACGAGGGAGGCCTGGACGTGGCTGGGCTTGGTCGCGGCGCGAAGGGAGGCGGGCGCCAACAGGCAGAGGCAGACGAGCAGGAACAGCGGGAGCGCGGACGACAGGTGGCGGGACGACGGCATGGAGAAGGAGAGTGGAGGGAAGAGTCGGAGGCGCAAACCGGGAGAATTGTTCCCGGGACGGACGCGGCGAGGCCGAAAGGGTAACGCGGGCGTTACGGGGACGGATGGAATGCGCCGGGGAGAGGCCCACGGAACACACGGAAGACACGGAAAAAAGGCAGGCGGGATGTGGAGGAGAGGAACCACGAAACACACGAAAGACACGAAAAGGGTGAGGGGGTAGTGGGGCACTTCGCGGTTTGATGCTCTCGCTGTTGGGAAAGGACGCCGAGGTGAGGGACGCGAACTTGCTTCGAGGAAAAGGGGTGGCAGCGTGGGCCGGATGAACACACGGCTATTCGGACGCACGGGGCGGAGAGTGAGCGAAGTCGGACTCGGCACGTGGCAGCTCGGCGCGGGGTGGGGCGATGTGACGGAGGAGACCGCGCTGGCGACGTTGCGCGCGGCGTGGGACGGGGGCACCACGCTCTTTGACACGGCGGACGTCTACGGCATGGGGCGCGCCGAGACCCTGATCGGGCAGTTCCTGCGCGATACGCCCGGGGCGCGGGGCCGCGTCTATGTCGCGACCAAGCTCGGGCGGTTTTCGCCGCCGGGCTGGCCGGAGAATTTTTCGCGGGCGGGCGTCCGGCAGCACACGGAGGCTTCGCTGAAGCGGCTCGGGGTCGACGCGCTCGATCTCACGCAGTTGCACTGCGTGCCGTTTGAGGTGCTGAAGCATGGCGAGGTGTTCGAGCACCTGCGCGAGCTGAAGCGCGAGGGAAAGATCCGGGATTTCGGGGTGAGCGTGGAGTCGATGGAGGAGGCGTTGCACTGCGTGCGGCAGGAGGGCGTGGCGGCGCTGCAGATCATCTTCAGCATTTTCCGGCAGAAGCCGATCCACGCGCTCTTCGCGCAGGCGAAGCAGCGGAACGTCGCGATCCTCGTGCGCCTGCCGCTGGCGAGCGGGCTGCTCGGCGGCAAGATGACGAAGGGGATGACGTTTCCCGCGAACGACCACCGGAATTTCAACCGTGACGGCCAGCAGTTCAATGTCGGCGAGACCTTCGCCGGCCTGCCGTTCGAGAAAGGGGTGGAACTCGCCGACGCCCTCAAGCCGCTCGTGCCCGCGGGACTGACGCTGGGGGAAATGGCCCTGCGGTGGTGCCTCGATTTCGACGCGGTGAGCGCGATCATTCCCGGGGCGAAGAATCCGGCGCAGGTGGTGGCCAATGCCCGGGCGGCGGGGCTGGAGCCGCTGGGCGCCGCGCTGCACGCGAAGCTGGCGGACTTTTACACCCGCGAGGTCGCCGCGCATATCCGCGGGCCGTATTGAACGGAGCGTTGTTCTATATAAGACAAAGATTGAGGGGCGGGAACGGAGTGTACGCTTGCGGGGGCGGCGGGTGCGGACAGGTTCGGGGCAAGATGAATCCCCACATCCGCCGGCGGCTGGCCGGTATCGCCCTGAGTCTGGCCGTCGTTGCCTGGTCGGGTGCCGCGGAGTCGGCGGTGCCCTTTCGCTCCGTTTCGTTTGAGGCGGCGACGCAGGCCGCGGCGAAGGAGGGCAAGCTGGTCTTCATCGATTTCTACACGACGTGGTGCGAGCCCTGCAAACGGCTCGATGCGCTCACGTGGACCGATGCGGAGGTGGGCAGGCTCGTCGGCGAGAAAGCGGTGGCGCTGAAACTCGACGCCGAGAAGGAGGGGAAGGATCTGGCGAAGCGGTACAAGATCGCGGCGTATCCGACCCTGCTGTTGCTCAAGGCGGACGGGACAGAGGTGGATCGGATCGTGGGGTTTAGCGAGCCGGCGAAGTTTATCCCGAACTTCACCGCCAGTGTCGCGGGCAAGACGACGCTCACCCGCGCGATCGAGGCCGCTGCGGCCGTACCCGCCGGAGGAAAAGAAGAGGTGCAGGCGCACTACGATCTGGGACGGACGCTGGCGCGCAATGGCCGTGAAGCCGACGCGCTGGTCGAATACCTTTGGTGCTACGACGACGGGATGCTGCAGGTGGCGAGTTTTTCCGGGGTGAGAAACAGTTCCCTCCTCAGTTCGATCGCGGACCTCGGCCGGAAATATCCGCCCGCACTGGAGGCCTTGAGCGCGCGACGGGATCAGGCCGAGGCGGCGATGATGGCCGATGCCGCGGACCGGCGGGCACCGATGGACTTCGCGTCGTTGAATGGCGCGCTCAAAGACAATGCCCGCACGTTGGCGGTCTTCGACCAGCTGCCCACGAACGACCGGCGGCGCGACGTCCTGTTGGTGCGCGTTTACGATCTCCTGATCAAGGACCGCCGGTACGACGATGCGGCCAAGGCGCGTCCGCTGGAAAAAATCGAGCAGGCCTTTGACCAGAATCTCACGATGATGGCCCGGATGGCCTCCAACCCGCGTCCCGCCGGGATGGCCGACCCGTTCCCGCAGTATGTCGTCCAGACCACGGTCAAAAACATCGAGGTGCTGATCGGCTCCGGCCAGATCGCCGCGGCGCAGTCGTTGGGCAAGCGGTTGCTGGACAAGGTCGATGGTTCGGACGCGGCCCGAAAACAGCTGGCAGAGGCTGCGGCGCGGGCCGGACATCCGGAGGTGTTTGCGGAGCCGGCGGGAAAACTATAAGTCACCGATTTGTCAGGGACTTATACCCTGATTGCATGCGCGGTGCAACGCTCGCATGGTGCGAACGGTTGACACCTTTCCCCGGGCGGAACGTCTTGGCGGCTTCCCCCCGTTATGATTTCCGTCCCCCTCCGTTACGCCACGGCTGGCCTTGCCATTGTCTCGACCCTCCTCGCCCAGAAGGGCGACCGGCCGGGCGAGGTGCAGGCCCCGCCTCCCGCCCACATCGTGATCCCGCCCGCGCCGATCCTCACGGCGGAGCAGGCGCTGAAGACCTTCACGGTGGCAAAGGGGTTTCACGTCGAACTGGTCGCGAAGGACCCGTTGCTCGGCGATCCCATCGCGATGCAGGTGGCGCCCGACGGGAAAGTCTGGGTGCTCGAGATGCGCGGCTACATGAACGACGTGGACGCGAAGGGCGAAGACCAGCCGGTCGGCGTCATCGCGGTCCTCGAGGACACCGATGGCGACGGCGTCATGGACAAGCGGACCGAGTTTGCCAAGGGCCTGGTGATGCCGCGCGCGATGTCGCTGGTCGGCGATGGCGTGCTGGTCGCCGAGCCGCCGCACCTGTGGTTCATGCGCGACACCAACGGCGACGGCGTGGCGGACGACAAGAAGGAGATCGCGTCCAACTACGCCGACACCACCAACCCCGAGCACAACGCCAACGGCCTCGTGTGGATGCTCGACAATTGGATTTACTCCGCGAACTACACGGCGCGTTTCCGCTACGAGGGCGCCGGGAAATTCACGCGCGACGGCACGATCACGCGCGGGCAGTGGGGCATCACGCAGGACGACACGGGCCGCATCTACTACAACAGCAACAGCGACCCCCTGCGCATCGACGCGGTGCCGTCGGCCTACCTGCGCCGGAACCCGGGCTTCGCCGCCGCGGGCACGAACGTCCAGGTCGCGCCCGCCCGGCTGCCGACGTATCCGGGGCGCGTCACGCCTGGCATCAACCGCGGCTACAACACCCTCGACAAGGAGGGCAAGCTGATGTCGGTGACGGCCGCCTGCGGCCCCGTGATCTACCGTGGCGAGCTGTTTCCGCCGGAGTTTCGCGGCGACGCGTTTATCGCCGAGCCCTCGGGCAACCTGATCAAGCGCATCAAGCTCACCGAGCAGGACGGCGCGATCACGGGCACGAACGCCTATGAGGGCGCGGAGTTCCTCACCTCGACCGACGAGCGGTTCCGGCCGGTGAGCCTCTACAACGGCCCCGACGGCGCGCTCTACGTGGTCGATCTCTACCGCGGCGTCCTGCAGCACCGCACCTACGTGACGAGCTATCTGCGCGCGCAGATCAAATCGCGTGACCTCGAACAGGGCATCGGACTGGGCCGCATCTGGCGCATCGTCCCGGACGGCGCGCCGAAGGCCAGTTTCAAGTCGGGCCTCGCGACGGCGGCGACCGCGCAGCTCGTGGACAAGCTGAGTTCTCCCAATGGCTGGGTGCGCGACAACGCGCAGCGCCTGCTGGTGGAAAAACGCGATCCCGCGGCGGCGGCGTTGCTGACCGCCGTGGCGGTCGCTCCGGCGAAGCCCGCGCTCGCGCGACTGCACGCCCTCTGGACGCTCGATGGCCTTGGCGCGCTCGACCGCGCGACGGTGCTCGCGGCGATCGCCGACGGCGACGCGGTGGTGTGCGCGGCGGCGATCCGCCTCGCGGAAAAATTCTTCAAGCAGCCCGACGGCGAGGCCCTGGTGGCGCGCGTGGCGGCGGTCAGGCGGACGGAGCCGGCGGTGCGCCTCCAGCTCGCGCTGACGCTCGGCGAGGCGCGGTCGAAGGTCGCGGACGAAGCGATGATCGCGCTGGTGCTCGCCGCCGGTGCCCAGCCCTACCTGGTCGACGCCGTGGTGAGCGGCCTCGCCCGTCGTGAAGCGGACTACGTCGAGGCGCTGGTGCGCGAGGCGAAGGACGGCGGCCCGGCGGTGAAGGCCGCGGTGACCGCCGCCACCGGCTCGACGATGAAGGGCAACGACGCGGTGCGCCTCGGTCGCGTGCTCGCGCTGGTGACGCATGCCGAGACCCCGGGCTGGGCCCGTACCGCGGTGCTCGATGGCCTGGAAAAGGGACTGCCCCGCATGTCCGATGGCCGTGTGCTCGCGGGCAATCTCTCGGCCGAGCCCAAGGAACTGGTCGAGTTCGCTGCCAAGGGCGGTTCGCCCGAGGCGGAGCGCGCGAAGAAGCTCCTCGCCTCGCTGCGCTGGCCGGGCAAGCCCGGCATGGCCGCGGCGGCGGTGGTGAAGCTCTCGCCCGAGGAGCAGGAGCGGTTCGACAAGGGCAAGGCGCAGTTCGCCGCGCTCTGCGCCGCGTGCCACCAGCCGGAGGGTCAGGGCCTCGTCGGCCTCGCCCCGCCGCTCGTGAACTCGCGCTGGGTGAACGACGACGCGCGCATCCTCGCCCGCATCGTCCTCAGCGGCAAGGCGGACGACAATCTGGTCATGCCCACCCTCAAGGCGGTGCTCACCGACGAGCAGATCGCCGGCGTCCTGACCTTCATCCGCAACTCCTGGGGCCACACCGCCGGGGCCGTGACGCCGGCCCTCGTGGCGCAGGCCCGCGCCGCGGTTGCGACCCGCGAGGAGCCGTGGAACGACGCGGATCTGGTCGATCTCATGCGGGAGCTCGGGATCGGACGCCGCGGCGGTCGAGGCGGCCCCGGCGGCCCGGGTGGTCCGGGTGGTTTTGGCGGCCCGCGTGGACCGGGCGGTCCCGATGGTGCGGGCGGCCCGCCGCGCAAGGCGAACTGAGCCGGGCGAGGAGGCGAGCCGGGTAGATTTCAAAACGCGCCGCGTGAAAGCCGGCGCGTTTTTTGTGGGTGGGGGTGGGGACGTCTCTCCGAGACGTCCGTCAGGAGAACCGCCCGCGGCGAGGGGTGCGTACGCGCAAAAATATTCGGACCACGGACGTCTCGGAGAGACGTCCCTACCGCGATCGCGGTTATTCCGGCAGCGGCTTGCCCTGGGTTTCCGGGGCAAACCAGATGGTCACCATGCCGACGAGATAGACGAGGGTGATGACCGCGCCGGCCTTGGCGTAACTGCCGCCGAAGGACGCCATCAGCGAGCCCATCTGCACCGCACCGATGGCGGCGAAGACGCGGCCGGCGTTGTAGGCGATGCCCTGGCCGGTCGCGCGCGAGCGGGTCGGGAAGAGCTCCGGCAGGTAGAGGGGCGTCCAGCCGTAGAAGGCGGCGGTAAACGCGCCGACGACAAAGGTCATGATCAGGAAGGCCGAGCCATAGGTGTCGATGCCGCGGAAGAGCACGCCGCAGGAGATGAGCGACCCAAGGCACAGCAGGAAATACGCGGTGCGCCGGCCGATGCGCCCGCCGAACCAGGCGCCGATCAGGCAGCCGACGACGGCGCCGATGGCGGAGGCCATCTGGGTGTCGGCCTTGGCCGTGTGCACCTGACCGCCGGTGAGCTGGTCGGCCCAGAGGGGGAGCCATTGCACGGAGCCCCAGGTGCCGATGAGCGCGACGGCGCAGAAGACGGTGGCGAGCAGTGTCGTCTTCAAGTACGGCGGGGTGAGCACCTCGCGCAGCGGGCGGTTCTTTCCGCCGGAGGCCTTGTTGGCGGATTCCCAGCGCTCCGACTCCGGAACGAAGATGCGGATCAAAAACGTGAGCAGCGCGGGCGCGGCGCCGACGAGGGCGACCCAGCGCCAGGAGTCCTGCGAGACGACGAAGAACCGGCCGACGACGGCGATGAGGGCGAAGCCGACGTTGGCCGCGGCGCCGATGACACCGGCGAGGATGGGGCGGTGTTTCTCCGGCCACACTTCCATCACGAGGGCGACGCCGAGGGCCCACTGGCCGCCCATGCCCAGCGCGGCGATGAAGCGCGCACCGGCCAGGAAGTGGGGCGACTCCGCGAACCAGATCAGGCCGGTGAAGATCGAGTAGCAGAGGATGCTGAGGTTCATCGCCCGGACGCGGCCGATGCGGTCGCCGAGCCAGCCGAAGACGACGCCGCCGAGGGCCGCGCCGAGGAGGAACGCCGCGGTGGCGATGCCCATCCACTTGCCGACAAAGGCGTCGTCGACGACGGCGCCGCCGTGCGCCTGCATCTGCTGGAGGGCGGGCCGGGCGATGAGCGGGAAGATCCCCATCTCCAGGCCGTCGAACATCCAGCCGAGGAAGGCGGCGGCCAGCACGGCGATCAGACGTTTTTGCGTGGGAGGCGGGGGCGGCGTGGGGACGGTCATAGGGGGTGGAGGAAGCGGCGCAGACGCGCGGGACAATTCGCGAGGAAAAATTTGGATACGTCAACGCGCGGGAGCGTCCGCGCGGTCACAGCGGCTCGAATTTCACGGCGGCGGGTTTGGCGTAGCCGTTCCAATAGGCTTCCAGGAGGGCGCGGTCGGGCTCGCCGTCGGCGACGATGAAGCGGAAGCGGGCGACGTAGGGCTTGCCCGGCTCGATGCGGAACTCGCCGAGGAGCTGCGGCACAAAGCTGAAGTAGGGCATGTTGGGGTGCAGGCGCACCGGCTGCGGGGAGCGAAAATTGTCCGGGTGGCCGAGCGTGGCCGTGCCGGCAAACGCGCCGTCCTTGAGCGGGCCGCCGATGAAGCACCAGCGGGCGCGGGAGTTGTTGTCCTTGATGCGGTCGGTGCCTCCCTCGGAGGTGAGAAACCGCGCGGCGTCGCCCGGGCCGTTCCACGCCCCCGCGGCGCGGAAGCCGAAGCCGCCATAGTGGTACTCGGGCAGGATCAGCGGATCGGCGGTCGCGCACGACTGCGTGGTCACGAGGTCGAACATCCGGACGGGGCGCGAGGCGCCGCCGATGTCGTAGAGCGTGACCTGCCACGTTTCGTTGAGCGCGACGACGGGGGCAGGGGCGGAGAGGTCCACCATCTTGAGCCGGGCCTCGAAGCCGCCGTGCACCGGGCCGCTCCACGTGCGGTCGAGGGCGACAAACTCCTCGGCGCCGGTCTTGGCCGCCATGTTCCAGAAGTCGGGCGAACGCCCCTGGAAGCTCGTCTTGGTCCACGGCGTCCAGATGCCGTGGTGGTGCGGGTGGTTGGCGGGGTAGTCGTCGGTCACGAGCTGGCCCATGGGGGAGAAGACCGGATGAATGTATCCGGCGCGCAAGTACTCGGGCTTGATCCCCTCGCGCGGGACGGCGTCGCGCTCCATGCGGTAGTAGAACACGGGCTGGCCGGCCACGCTGAGCCGGAGGTCGCCGCGGTCGGGCGCGACGACCACGCCCTCGCGCGGACCGCCCGCGCCGGAGGTGAGCGTGAAGGTGAGTGGTTCCCGGGCCTTCTGCGACGGGACGACAAACCGCGAGGTGCCGTCGGCGTCGGTCTGCAGTGCGATCACGCGGCCGTTGGCCGCGCGGAGGACGGCCGACTTCGGGGCGTCGGGCGGCAGCGTGAAGGCGATGACCTGGCCGGCGCGGTCGACGTCGGCGGTTGCGAGGACCAGCCGGTAGTTTTTTGCGACGGCCGGGGCGGCCAGCGCCGCGCTGGCCAGCATGACGGCAAACGAACGAAGGGCGAAACGCATGGGGGAGGACAAAGCAACCCCACGAAGCCACACGCCCCTGCCGCGTGCAAGCCCGCGCCGCCGCGCCGTGCCCGGGCTCATCACCCCTCCGTCGCCCCCCGCCGGGCCGCCGCCGCGCCCGGTGGGCATGGGCACCCAATTCCCATTTTTCACTTAATAAGTGAAAATAGCCGCGACCCACGCACGGCGAAGCGCCGGGAATAATTTAACGTATTAAGTGAAAAATGGGCCTGGGCCGCGCGGATCGTGGGGGCGCGGTGGGGTGACGGCGGGGTGGGTGGGGGAAACTTTGGCTTCGACCGCGGGGCGGGGGCGGGTAGGGTGGGGGCAGGGAAAAAACACCATGCGCCTCGCGAGCATTTTGCCCAGCAGCAGCGTCGAGTCCGTCCCCGTCGCCGCGGCGCCGGACGGGACGTGGATCGAACTGGCCGGGCTCATCGGGCGGGATGCGCCGCGGATGAAGCTCGCGCTCCCCTGGTTGATGGCGCACGGCAACCACCTCGCGGAACGCGCCGCGACGTGGCGCGGGCCGCGGTACCGGGAGAGCGAGTTCGCGTTTTTGCCGCCGGTGGTGCGGCCGCATTCCTTCCGCGATTTTTTTGCCTTCGAGCAGCACGCCAAGGCCCGGCGCAACGGCCAGGGGATTCCCGCGGAGTGGTATGAGACCCCGATGTTTTACTTTTCGAACCACAATGCCCTCGTCGGCCACAACGCCGCAGTGCCGCCGCCCGCGGGATGTGCGGAGCTGGATTTCGAACTGGAGCTCGGCGTGGTCATCGGCCACGGCGGCCGCGACATCGCGCCGGCGCGGGCGTGGGAGCACGTCATGGGGTTCACGATCATCAACGACCTGACCGCGCGCGATCTCCAGCGCCGGGAGCAGGCGGTGGGCCTCGGGCCCACGAAATCCAAGGATTTTGCGACGGCGGTCGGGCCGTGGCTGGTGACGCGCGACGTGATGGCGGACCGGATCGTGGGCGAGAAGCTCACGCTGGAAATGTCGGCGCGACTCAACGGCCGCGAACTGTCCCGGGGCAACGTGGCTTCGCTCTTTCATCCGATCCCGCAGCTGATCGCGCAGGCCTCGCGCGATGCGGAGCTGTTTCCGGGCGACCTGATCGGCACAGGTACGGTGGGCTCGGGGTGTATTTGGGATCTCGGGCCGGAGAAAACGGGCGGCTGGCTGAAGGCCGGCGACGTGGTCGAGCTGGAGGTCGAACGGATCGGCGTGCTGCGGACGCGGATTGCACGGCGGGAGTAGGCGCGTGGAGTGAAGGACGGGGAGTGCCCACGGAACACACGGACTACACGGAAGAAAGCCGGACCGAACCGAAGGGACCGCGACGCAGACGCACTGCACGTGGGGGTCGGGGAAGAATGCGGGATGAACGAGAACGGGTTTAAATAGTCGTCAGAAATGACGAATTAAAATGCCGAATGGCGAATCACGAGGGTTTGGGGTTGCGATGGGTAGTGGATCGTCATAAATGACGAATTATGAAATTTAGCGGAGCGGCGTCCGATGAAATGATTCTGGCTGAACTTGGCCGGCGGCTCGCGCAGGTGCGTTTGGGGAAACATATGACCCAAAAGCAATTGGCGGAGCGGGCGGGGGTTTCTAAACGGACGGTGGAGCGGTTGGAGTCGGGCGAGGTGGCGCCGCAATTGACGGCGTTTGTCCGGATCTATCGGGCGCTGGAGCTGGTGGAACGACTTGAAGGACTGGTGCCGGAATCTGGTGACGGGTTGCCGGTTTCGCGTGAGGCCGGCGGAAAAGAACGGCGACGCGCGGCGAGGGTGGCGAGGCAGGACGGGGTGCCACCAAGGGAAGGAGAGACGGGATTGCCCTCGCAACGAGGACGACCCCGCGCGGCAGTCGGGGAGGGAGTGGTTGCCGATCGGGCCGCGACGTCGGCAGCGAAGGCGAGCAGCGTCGTCGTGGTCGCGCACGAGCTGAATTGACGCAAAAAACGGGCGGCACATCGCCGCCCGTTTTTTCGAGACGATCAGTCCACGGGGAGCGATCGTCGGTGATGGGTTTTACTCGGCCGTCAGGTGGCGGAGGGCGCGGGGCTTTTCGTCGTTGCCGCCACCGCCGCCGGGACG
>JAPLTR010000979.1 GCA_026398065.1 Verrucomicrobiota bacterium
GGTTGATGTCGCCGGGCAGCATGCGGTAGGGCGCGTCGGCCTGGAGGTAGACACGTTTCACGCGGCCCTTGTCGATGAAGTCGTTGACGTAGGACGAGCCCCATGCGGCGGAGAGCGTCCGGTTGATGTCGGAGAGGGAGACGCCGAGGGCGCTGGCCTTCTCCTGATCGACGTCGACCTTGTACTGCGGGGTGTCGTCGAAGCCGCTCGGGCGGACGTTGGCGAGGCTGGGATGCTTGGCGGCGGCGGCGAGCAGCTGGTTGCGCGCGGCCATGAGCGTCTCGTGGCCGAGGCCGGCGCGGTCCTGCAGGCGGAAGTCGAAGCCGTTGGCGGTGCCGAGTTCGAGGACGGCGGGCGGGGCGAAGGCGAAGGCGATGCCGTCCTTGAAGCCCATGAATTTGCGCATGGCGCGGCCGGCGATGGCCTTTACGCGGGCGTCGGCGGATTTGCGTTCGCTCCAGTCCTTGAGCTTGATGAAGGCGAGGCCGGTGTTCTGGCCCTGGCCGCCGAAGCTGAACCCGGCGACGGTGAAGATCGCCTCCACGCTGGCCTTCTCGTCGGTGAGGAAGTGGGCCTCGACCTGCTTGATGACCTCGAGCGTCTGCTCCTGCGTGGAGCCGACGGGGAGCTGCACCTGGGCGAACATGAGACCCTGGTCCTCGTCCGGGAGGAATCCGGTCGGCATGCGCAGGAAGAGCACCGCCATCGTCCCGACGATCAGGGCGTAGAGCGCGAGCGAGCGGCCCGAGCGGTGCAGCATCCGGCCCACGCCCGAGGCGTAGCGGTCGGCGTTGCGGTCGAACATGCGGTTGAACCAGCCGAAGAACCCCGTATCATGATAGTGGTGACCCTTGGTGACGGGCTTCAGGAGCGTCGCGCACAGCGCGGGGGTGAGCACGAGGGCCACGACGACGGAGAGCACCATGGCGGAGACGACGGTGACGGAGAACTGGCGGTAGATGACGCCGACCGACCCGCCGAAGAAGGCCATCGGGACAAACACCGCGGAGAGCACGATGGCGATGCCGACGAGCGCGCCGGTGATCTGCTCCATGGATTTTCGCGTCGCGGCCTTGGGCGACAGCCCCTCCTCGGTCATCACGCGCTCGACGTTTTCGACGACGACGATGGCGTCGTCCACGAGGAGACCGATGGCGAGCACGAGGCCGAACATGGTGAGGGTGTTGATGGAGAACCCGAGGGCCTGCATCACGCCGAAGGTGCCGAGCAGCACGACCGGGACGGCGATGGTGGGGATGAGCGTCGCGCGGAAGTTTTGCAGGAACAGGTACATCACGAGGAACACGAGGATGATGGCCTCGATGAGGGTCTTCACGACCTCCTCGATGGAGATGCGGACGAAGGGCGTGGTATCGAGGGGGTACTCCACCTTCAGGCCGGCGGGAAAGTAGGCGGAGAGCTCGTCGATGCGGGCGCGCACGAGGCGGGCGGTCTCAAGGGCGTTGGCCCCGGTGGCGGGCCGGATCGCCATGCCGGAGGCGGACGCGCCGTTGAAGCGCGTGAGGATCGAGTAGTTTTCGCCGCCGAGCTCGATGCGGGCGACGTCGCGCAGGCGGAGCTGGGAGCCGTCGGGATTGACGCGCAGGAGGATGGCGCCGAACTGTTCGGGCGTCTCGAGGCGGGTCTGCGCGGTGATGGTCGCGGTGAGGCGCTGGCCGGGGACGGAGGGCGTGCCGCCGAGCTGGCCGGCGGAGACCTGGGCGTTCTGGGCCTGCATCGCGGCCGTGACGTCGCCGATGGTGAGGCGGTAGTTGGCGAGGCTGTCGGGATTGAGCCAGACACGCATGGCGTACTGGGAGCCGAAGAGCTGGATGTCGCCGACGCCCTGGATGCGGCTGATGGATTCCTGGACGTTGGCGGCGACGTAGTCGGAGATGTCGTCGCGGGTCATGCTGCCGTCGGTGGAGACGAAGCCGAGGACCATGAGGAAATTCCGGACGGACTTGGTGACGCGCACGCCCTGCTGCTGCACCTCCTGCGGGAGGAGGGGCATGGCGAGCTGGAGCTTGTTCTGCACCTGCACCTGCGCGATGTCGGGATCGGCGCCTGCGTCGAAGGTGAGGGTGATGGTGACGTTGCCGGCGGAGTCGCTGGTCGACGCCATGTAGCGCATATGGTCGATGCCGTTCATGCGCTGCTCGATCACCTGCGTGACGGTGTCCTCGAGGGTCTTGGCCGACGCGCCGGGATAGGTGGCGCCGATGGCGATGGTGGGCGGGGCGATGGAGGGATACTGCGAGATCGGCAGCGACTCGATCGACAGCGCGCCGGCGAGCATGATGACGATCGCGATGACCCAGGCGAAAATGGGCCGGTCGATGAAAAATTTGGCCAGGGGAGGAGTTCCGGACGGTGGGAGGGAGCGGGGCGCTCAGTGCGCGGCGGCGGGGGCGGGCGAGGCGGCGAGCGTGGCGGGCACGGGCTTGAGCGGTGAGCCCGGCCGGATCTTCTGCAGGTTCTGCACGATGACCCGGTCGCCGGCCTTGAGGCCCGCGGACACGAGCCAGTCGCTGCCGATGGCGCGGTCGGTCTTCAGGACGCGGAGCTCGGCGGTGTTGTTGGCGCCGACGACCATCGCGGTGGGGTCGCCGCGCTGGTTGCGGGTGACGCCCTGCTGCGGGACGAGCAGCGCGGCGGGGTTGACGCCCTCCTCGAGGCGGGTGCGGACGAAGAGGCCGGGGAGCAGGGTGCGGTCGGGGTTCGGGAAGAGCGCGCGGATCACGACGGAGCCGGTCGAGGCGTTGACGGTGATGTCGGCAAACTGCAGGACGCCGGGGGAGGCGTATTCGGTGCCGTCCTCGAGGAGGATCTTCACGCTGGCCCGGTCCGTGGCGGCGCGCTTGAGCTCGCCGTTGGCGAGGGCCTGCCTGAGCTGGAGGAGCTCCGAGCTGGACTGGTTGACGTCGACGTAGAGCTGGTCGATCTGCTGGACGGTGGCGAGGAGCGTGGCCTGGGCCTGCTGGACGTAGGCGCCCTCGGTGACCTCGGAGCGACCGATGCGGCCGGAGATGGGGGACAGGACGCTGGTGTAGCCGAGGTTGATCTCGGCGACCTGGACCGCGGCCTTCGCGACGGCGATCTCGGCGTCGCCGGCCTTGAGCGAGGCGGTGGCGTTGTCGTACTCCTGCTGGCTCACGGCCTTGGCCTCGAGGAGCTGCCGGGAGCGCTCCGCCTGGAGGCGGGAGGAGACGGCGTTGGCCTCGGCGCGGGCGAGGCTGGCCCGGGCGCTGTCCAAGGCGGCCTGATACGGCGCGGGGTCGATCTGGTAGAGGGCCTGGCCCTCCTTCACCTCGCCGCCCTCGGTGAAGAGGCGCTTCAGGACGATGCCGCTGACGCGGGCGCGGACCTCGGCGACGCGGACGGCGGAGGTGCGGCCGGGGAGGTCGCGGGTGAGGGTGACGGCGCGCGGCGTGACGGTGATGACGCCGACCTCCATGGCCGGCGGGGCGGCGGGCGCGGGGGCCTGCTTGGCACAGCCGGCGAAGAGCAGGGCGGCGGAGGCGGCGAGGAACAGAGGGTGCTTCAGGGACATGGCGGGAGGGATTAGGCGGGTACGGGCGGAGCTTGAAAAAGGGCGGTGAGGTGGCCGCAGGTGCGGGTGAGGGAGCGGCGCTCGGCGGCGGTGAGGGCCTCGGCGCAGCGGCCCACGGCGGCGAGGAAAGGGCGGACGGCGGTCTCGATCAGGTCGCGGCCCCGGGCGGTCAGCCGGATGTGGAGGGTGCGCCGGTCGCTGGTGGAGCGCTCGCGGTCGACCCAACCGCCGCCGCGCAACGCTTCGAGGGTGTCGGACATCGCCGCCCGGCTGACCCGGGACTGGAGCGCGAGTTCGGCCGGAGTCGAGGGATCGGGGTCGAGGGCGTAGAGGGTGATGAGGGTGGAGAACTTGATCTCGTTCAGGCCCAGCTGACCGAGGACGTGCTGGAGGTGCGCCCGCACCACGCGGCCGGTGGCGAGGAGCGTGAGGATGGCCGCGCAGCCCTCGGGGTCGCCGAGGCGGCTCTGGCGGGCGATGCGCAGGAGCATCTGCACGGGGCGGAAGGCCAGGGCGTCCACCGGGGGAGGGCCCGCCGGCTCGGGGCGGGCGGATCGGGTGACCGGTGACTGGCGGTGGGCGGACATGACAGGAGGAGACTTCCCCCATCATACCGCCGCCGGGCGAGGGCGGGAAATGCCGGCCGGGGCGGGCACTTATGCCCAATGAGCATTACACCGGAGCGGGCGAAGGACCGCCGGCCCCGGACCGGCGAAGGCCCCGCCGGGGCGAGCGGCGGGGCCTTCGGTGTATCTAAAATATAGATACGTCTGGCTTACTTTTTAAACTTGGTCCGGATCAGGTCGCGGAGGGCCTCGTGCAAGTCGTCGCTGGCGAGGCGGTTGAGGACCTCCTCGAAGAAGCCGAAGGTGAGCAGCTCGTCGGCGGCCTCCTTGGCGATGCCGCGGGACTGGAGGTAGAACTCCTGCTCCGGGTCGATGCGCGAGGAGGTGGCGCCGTGGGTGCAGCGGACGTCGTTGGCCTGGATCTCGAGGCCGGGGAGGGAGTTGGCCTCGGCGTCGTCGCTGAGCATCAGGTTGCGGTTGCTCTGGTAGGCGTCGGTCTTCTGGGCGTCGGGATCGACGACGATCAGGACGGAGAAGATCGTGCGGGCGGTGCCGCGGAGCGCGTTCTTGTAGAGGAGGTCGGACTTGGTGTTGGGCGCCTGGTGGATCTGGAGGGTGCGCTGGTCGAACTCCTGGCCGGTCTCGGCGACGGTGAGGGCGAGCATCTCGGAGAACGCGCCGGGGGCGGAGAGCTGCGAGAGCGACTCGTGCCGGGCCTGGCGGGCGCCGAGGTGGAGGTTGAGGGCCTGGACGCGGGCGTCGCGGCGGACGACGGTGGAGTTGGACTGGAAGGACAGGGCGCGGTGGCTCCAGTCCTGCTTGCCGATGTAGCTGATCTGCGCGCCGTGGTGGGCGTAGAGGTCGTTGGCGCCGGCGGCGAACTGCGCGTGGGTGTCGTCGGACGAGCCGAAGTACTCGACCACGGAGACGCGGGCGTTTTCCCCGGTGACGACGAGGGTGTGGGGGAACACCGCCGCGGTCGCGCCGAGGGCGTAGGAGAAGATCCCGATCGGCAGCTCGAGCTGCACGTCGCGCGGCACGTAGACGAACGCGCCGTCCGCGAGGAAGGCCTCGTGCAGGGCCAGGAACTTCGCGGAGCCGAGCTTGGGCGGCTGGGCGAGGAGGTGCTCGCGGACGAGGGCCTCGTGCTTCACGAGGGCGTGCTGCAGCGTATCAACGATCACCCCACGGGCGGCGAGCTCGGGGGCGAGCGCCTCGCGGGAGAAGAGGCGGCCGTTGGCGAAGACGAGTTTGGCGGCCTTTTTGATGCCGATGGGCGCGTGCGGGACGGCGGTGGCGGCGACCGTCGGGACATCGAAGCCGTCGAGCGTGAGCGTGCCGAAGCTGGAGAAGCGCCAGGACTCGTCGGTGCGGACGGGCAGCGGGAGGGCGGCGAACTTTTCGTAGGCGGCGCGCTTGCGGGCGATCCACCACGCGGGGAGCGGGGGCAGGCCCGCGAGGTGCGCGGCGAAGGCTTCGGCGGTGAAGGAGCCGATGGTGGCAGTCGGAGCGGTGAGAGGGGAGGCGGACATGGCGGAATTTTCGATTTTGGAATTTCGATTTTCGATTGGGACCGGGCGATTTTCGGGGAATCGAAAATCAAAAATCCCAAATCGAAAATCCAGTGGGCGTCAGCCCACCGAGCCTTCCATTTCGAGGTCGATGAGGCGCTTGAGCTCGACGGAGTATTCCATCGGGAACTGGCGGGCGAGGTCGTTGATGAAGCCGTTGACGGCGAGGCTCATCGCCTGGCCCTCGGTGAGGCCGCGCTGCTGCATGTAGAAGATCATGTCTTCCGAGACCTTCGAGACGCTGGCCTCGTGCTGCGTGGAGTTGCGGTCCCCGCGGACGGTGATGGCCGGGTAGGTGTCGGTGCGGCTGTTGGTGTTGATCAGGAGGGCGTCGCACTCGGTGTTGTTTTTGCACCCCTTGAGGTGCTTCGGGATGTGGACGACACCGCGGTAGGTGCTGCGGCCCTGGCCGACGGAGATGGACTTGGCGACGATGTTGGACGTCGTGTTGTTGGCGGCGTGGATCATCTTCGCGCCGGTGTCCTGGTGCTGGCCGTCGTTGGCGAGGGCGATGGAGATGACCTCGCCGCGGGCGCGCTCGCCCTTCAGGACGACGCCGGGGTACTTCATCGTGAGGCGGCTGCCGATGTTGCAGTCGATCCACTTGATCTCGGCATCCTCGTGCGCGACGCCTCGCTTGGTGACGAGGTTGAAGACGTTGTTGGCCCAGTTCTGGACGGTGATGTACTGGATCTTGGCGCCCTTGAGGGCGACGAGCTCGACGACGGCGCTGTGGAGCGTCGAGGTGGAGAACTTCGGCGCGGTGCAGCCCTCCATGTAGACGACCTCGGAGCCCTCGTCGGCGATGATGAGGGTGCGCTCGAACTGGCCGAAGTTTTCCGCATTGATGCGGAAGTAGGCCTGGAGGGGCTGGGCGACCTTCACGCCCGGGGGGACGTAGATGAAGGAGCCGCCGGAGAACACGGCGCTGTTGAGCGCGGAGAACTTGTTGTCCCCGGTCGGGATGACCTTGCCGAAGAACTTTTTGAAGATCTCCGGGTGCTCGCGGAGGCCCTCGGTGGAGTTCATGAAGATGACGCCCTGCTTGGCGACGATCTCCTTGATGTTGGAGTAGGCGGCCTCGGAGTCGAACTGGGCCTCGACGCCGGCGAGGAACTTGCGCTCCTGCTCGGGGATGCCGAGGCGCTCGAAGGTCTTCTTGATGTCGTCGGGGACCTCGTCCCAGGTGCGCTTCGGCTTCTGGCCCTGCGAGAGGTAGTACCGGATTTTCTGAAAATCGATGTTCTCGAGGTCCTTCGTGGCCCAGTGCGTGGGCATGGGCATCGAGAGGAACTTCTTCAGCGCGTTGAGGCGGAATTCGAGGATCCATGGCGCCTCCTTCTTGACGGAGCTGATGTAGCGCACGGTGTCCTCGCTGAGGCCGGTGCCGGCGTCGAAGGCGTAGTCGACGTTATAGGAGAAGTTGCCGGCGGACTGGTCGATGCCGACGGCGGGATTTTCCACGGCGGCGTCCGGGAACGGGGTCGCGGAGGCGGAAGCGGAGGTGGAAAGAGTGTCAGTCTCGGGAGGCTTCATGGTCGTACGGGAGTTCAGGCGGTGGCGGCGGCGAGTTCTTTCTTGATCCAGTCGTAGCCCTTGGCCTCGAGCTCGAGGGCGAGGGACTTGTCACCGCTCTTCACGATGCGGCCGTCGTACATGACGTGCACGTGGTCGGGCACGATGTAGTCGAGGAGGCGCTGGTAGTGGGTGATGAGGAGGACGCCGAGGTTGGGGCCGCGCATGGTGTTGACGCCGTCGGCGACGATGCGGAGGGCGTCGATGTCGAGGCCGGAGTCGGTCTCGTCCATGAGGGCGAACTTGGGCTCGAGCATGGCCATCTGGAGGATCTCGCAGCGCTTCTTTTCGCCGCCGGAGAACCCGTCGTTGACCGAGCGGGAGGTGAACTTCCGGTCGATCTTGAGGAGGTCCATCTTGGAGTAGAGGCGCTTGTAGTACGCGGTGGCGTCGATCTCCTCGCCCTCGCCGAGGCGGGCCTGCTGGGCGGCGCGGAGGAAATTGGCGATGGAGACGCCGGGGATCTCGCTCGGGTACTGGAAGGCGAGGAAGATGCCGGCGCGGGCGCGTTCATCGGCCTCCAGCTCGAGGATCGAGACGCCGTCGAGGAGGACCTCGCCGGAGGTGATGGTGTAGTCCGGATGACCGGCGATCGCCTTGGAGAGGGTCGACTTGCCGGTGCCGTTGGGCCCCATGATGGCGTGAACTTCGCCACTGTTAATCGTTAAGGACAGGCCCTTGACGATCTCTTTGTCGCCGATGGAAGCGTGGAGGTCTTTGATGACGAGCGAGGACATGTGGTGAAGGAAGGTGAGAGGGAAGGGGACTGGGAAACAGAGTGATACCTGAGGCAGGAACGGTGGATTCGTGGATCACACGGCTGAGTTGGCCGCCTTGCCCCGAAAGGTGATCTCCACCGAGCGGGCGTCGAATCCCTGGGGAAGGACGGTGTTTACTTGGTCAAGCACCGTCGGCGGCAGGTCGATGTC
>JAPLTR010000166.1 GCA_026398065.1 Verrucomicrobiota bacterium
CGGGAAATAAGACCGTACGAGGGCTTGATCCCGACGACGCCACAAAACGCCGCCGGCTGCCGAATCGAGCCGCCGGTGTCGGACCCTAGCGTTGCGATCGCCTCGCCCGCCGCGAGTGCCGCTGAGCTGCCGCCGGAGGAGCCGCCTGGCACGCGCGTCACATCCCACGGATTGCAGGTTGGACCAAACGCCGAGTTCTCTGTCGACGATCCCATCGCGAACTCATCGCAATTCAGCCGGCCCCAAATGACCGCGCCGGCCCGGCGCAGCTTCGTGGTGACCGTGGCGTCATAGGGCGACACGAAATTCGCGAGCATCTTGCTCGAGGCCGTGAGCGGCTGATCTTTCACCGCGATCACATCCTTGAGTCCGATCGGAATGCCCTCGAGCGGACCGGCCGCCTGTCCGGCGGCGCGGCGTGCATCGGACGCGGCGGCCTGCGCCAACGCGTCGGCTTCGTCGAACGAATTGAACGCATGCACGCTTGGCTCGACAGCCTGGGTGCGGGCGAGGACAGCCTTCGTCAGCTCGACTGCGGACAGTTTGCCGGAACTGAGTTGCGCGGAGAGGTCCGCGATCGATTGATGGAAAAGTTCGGCAGGCATGCGCGGCGTCATTCGACCACTTTCGGGACCACGACCATGTGTTCGCGTTGCGCGGGCGCGTTGCGCAGCGCCTGGTCGACCGGCAGGCCGGGCCGGGCCACGTCCTCGCCCCACACATTCGTGACGGCAAAGGCGTGCGCGGTCGGTTCAACGCCCGTCACATCCACTTTGCTCAACTGCTCGATGTGATGGAGGACGTGGTTGATTTGATCGGCAAAGGTCGCCTTTTCCTCGGGCGTGAGCGCGAGGCGCGCGAGCTTCGCGATGTGATCGATGTTGAGCTGGGGGGCGGAGGACATGGTTGAGCAGGAAACCAGGAGGCCATGAAAACCGATCCTGGTTTCCTGGCTTCCTGCTTATCACTCTATTTATTTCCGAATTTGGTAATGGGTGGTCTTCGCGAGCTCGTCCTGTATTTTTTGAAACACGCCGTTCACTTCATCGTCGGTCAGCGTTCGATCGGCGGCGCGGAAGACGAGGCTGAAGGCCAGGCTCTTCCGCCCCTCGGGCAGGCCAGTGCCACGGTAGAGATCGAACACGGTCACACCTTCGACGGCGAACGCGTTGCCGGCAGCCGCCCGCGCGGTTTTCAGCAGCGCTTTCTGCACGTCCGCCGCGGGCGTCGCGGTGTCGACCACCAACGCGAGATCGCGCAACGCGGCCGGCATCAGGCTGTATTCGCTGAACCGGCGCCGCGCGCCGTCGGCGGCGATCTTTTCCGGCGCGATGGCAAACGTCCCGGCGTACACCCGGCCCTCGATGCCCATCGACTTCACGAGGGCGAGATTCAGCAGGCCGAACCGGGCCGTCCAGCCATGGGCGATGTCTCCGGCGGCGGCCGACTTGCCATCCTGCCAGCCGTAGTGTGGGCCCGAGGGAGTGACGATCGGCTGGCGCGCGAAATCGACGCCCGCCGCGCGGGCCAGTGCCGCCACGTGATGCTTGATCGCATAGAAATCCGCGGGCTCGCGTTTCAGCCAGGCGCGCTCGCCCAACGGCTCCGCGATGATGAAGGCCACGGCGGCGCATTCGGCATTCTGCCCGTTGCGTTCGACGAAAATACGGCCGGTCTCGAAGAGCCGCGACACATTCACGCCACGCGATTGGTTGAGCTTC
>JAPLTR010000511.1 GCA_026398065.1 Verrucomicrobiota bacterium
GGCGTCGTGGACCCAGTACGCAAAGATGGCGTCGCCGAGAAACTTGTCCACCACCCCGCCCTCCGACTCGATGATGTCGCGGCACTGCCGCAGCCAGGTGCCGACCTTCTGGGCGAGCACATCGGTGTCGAGCTGCGTGGCGAGGGAGGTGTAGCGCTTGATGTCGACCATCAGGAACCAGCAGCGCTGGCTCGCGCGCACCGCGACGGTCGGCATCGCTTCGATTTCGGCGGCCGGCCCGAACGCCGTGAAATCCATCTTGAAGACGAACTGCTCATCGGCGATCCGGATGCCGTCGCCGCTCTTCAGCCGGCAGGGGATGGTCACGCGCCGGCCGTTGAGCAGGGTGCCGTTGGTGCTGCCGAGATCGGCCAGCCAGTATTCGACATGGTGGTCCGACTGTTGCGCATGGATGTGGGCGTGCCGGCGCGAGGCGCCCGACGAGGCCAGCCGGACCTCGTTGGACGCCAGGCGCCCGAAGTGGCAGTTGGACTTGATGGGGATTTGGGTGCCGTCGGGGGTCTCGATCCAAGCATTCATCTTTTCGCAACGTACCGCGTCCCCCGCGCAAAACGAGCACGGAACGAGGGGCCGCAGGGAACCGCTTCACCCGCGCCGCGCCCTCCTCCGCGGAGGGCTCCGGCCCCGAACGGAGCTACTTTTTCGCCCGGTCCGCGACCTCGGTGGCGGTGAGCGCTCGGCGGTAGATTCTCACCTCGTCGATCAGGCCGTCGAACGGGATGTTATATTGCTTTCCGCCGGTGTTGCCGATGCCCAGCGCCGGGCCGGACCGCGGGTCGAGCCGGGTGTTGGGTCGCAGCGGTGTCTGCGACTCGGCCGCGAGGGCGCCGTTGACGTAGAGTTTCATCGCCCCCTGGTGATACGTCGCGACCACGTGCTGCCACCTACCGAGCTGAATGGGCGCGAGGAGCTCCGCGCTCTTGTTGTCCGCATCGTCGAAATTGAAGGAGATCTTTCCGGGCGTGAGGAGGTCCAGCTGCCATGTGTCGAAGCCGGGCCGGTCGTCGCCCCGGAACAGCACGATGCCGCCGAAATTGAGCGGGTGGATCCACGCCTCCAGGGTCAGTGATTCCGCGAGTTCGAAGTCCGGGCTGTCGGGAATGCTCACCCGGGCCAGCAGGTCCTGAATCGCGTAGCTCCGGCGAAAATCGAACGCCGGGCCGGCGTGCCCCGGCAGATACGCGATGCCGAAGGGAAACTCTCCATCGTGGTTTCCAGCGCTGTCCTTGCCATCGCCATCCGCCCGCCACCACGCGACGAGGCCGCGGTCCGGTCCGGCCGCCCCGTCCTTGGCCACGGCCGCGGCGGCGACGGTTGGAGAAGCTGTCAGCGGTGCGGCGGTGGCGGCATTCTCCCCTGCGCGCAGCATCGCCACCGGCACGACCGCGGCCGCCGCGAGGAGCGCACTCGCCAAAATCGCGAGGCGCGACGGGGCGGCGCGGTTGCAGGTGCGATCGAGGATGGCGAGCAGCCGCGACTCCAGCGTGGACGGCCGCGCCATGGCCAGCGCTCCCAGCTCCTCCAGCGCGGGGCAGGTCGGCCCCGCCGCCAGCCGGAGCACTTCCTCGGCGTAGCCCTCGGGACCGGCGCCCCGGCGGAGCACGAGGTCATCGCAGGCCCGCTCCTGTTCGAGACGCAGCCGCCGGGCGGCGAGCCAAACCAGCGGATTGAACCAGTAGAGGGCGCAGACGAATCGCACGAGCAGCGTGCTCGCAAAATCGCGCCGCTGGATGTGGGCGAGCTCGTGCAGCAGCACCATGCGCTGCCGGTCCGGCGACCAACCGGCCGCCTCCGCGGGCAGCAAAATCAACGGCTGGCGCAGGCCCCACGTCATCGGCATGGACCGGCTCGCGGAGGTGAGCAGCCGGATGGGCAATGCCAGCCCGAGATCGGCCGAGAGCTGGCGGAGGGCGGCCCACAACGGGCCAGAGGTTTCGATGCGCGAATGCCGCTGCAAGCGCCGGAGGCTGATCAGGCCGGCGATGGCCGGAACCAGGGCACTGACGAAGCCGATCATCCAGATAGCGAGAACCCATGCCGGGCGCGTCCAGGTTGCCGGGTTCGACGACGCGACGCG
Organism: Verrucomicrobiota bacterium; assembly: GCA_026398065.1. Lineage (GTDB taxonomy): Bacteria > Verrucomicrobiota > Verrucomicrobiia > Opitutales > Opitutaceae > GAS368. Next base: position 2,099 of record JAPLTR010000511.1, read on the forward strand.
CGAGTCAACGGCCGGCGTGCCCGACGCGGCAGACCCAGGTGCGGTAGACGGCGTCACGTAGGCGAGGGAGAGATTGCCGGACGCCCCGCGTATCGGGGCGACCTCCCCTCCCCGACCGGCAGCGTCCTGAGCGGTCGGCGCCGCGTGCGTGGCGTCCGCCGAGAGCCGGGGAAGCCCGAGCCACGGGGGGAGGACCGGTGCGGTGGGCAGAGTCCAGGAAAGAAGGGGCAGGACGAGCAGGCCGCCAAACACCCCCGACAACGTGAGGTGCCGATGGGCCGCCGAAGAGCGGCGCATCGCACCCAACACCCCGGCGGCGACGAGCAGCACGACGGTGCTTTTCACGGCGGCGTCCAGGAGCAGAGGCCAGGATCCCACGACGAAGTAAGCTGAATCGGTGAGCGAGTTCATGACTAGAGATCCTTCCGTTTGCTTTGGTTGATGAGGGCGGACAGGCGGCGCAAGGTCTCGGGCGACACATCCGACTTGGGATCGGCCAGATAGGAGGCGACGGCCTTTTCCAGGGAGCCGCCGAAAAAGGTCTCCAGCACGCGACCGAAGGCAGACTGCCCCGTGCGTTCCGGCGCACGGCTCGGCCGGAAGAGAAATTCCCGGCCGCGCTTCTCATGCGTGAGGTGGCCCTTTTTTTCGAGGATGCTGAGAAAGGTGCGGACGGCGGTCCTCGTCGGCGGATCGGCGAGCGCCGCGAGCACGTCGGTGGCGGTGGCTTCGCCTTTCGCGTAGATGATCTCCATGATCTGTCGTTCGCGGCGGCTGAGTTGGGATAGTTCGTCCATGATTTTGGCGGGAGGTTGGAGATGGAGGCGAAACGGGGTGGTCGCGCTGAGGCGGGCGGGGCGAGGCGGCAAACGGGCGTCCGATCTGATAGGCCAGTTTTTTGGCCTTTCCAATCCGCCGTCAAGCCCAAAGGCCAATTTTTTGGCTTATGACACCCCTGTATGGGGTCGCGGTTGGTTTTTGGTTCTTTTAGTCAACATTATAGCTTGAACTGAGGATTAAAAACCTGCATAGTGCGGGCCACATTCCCTCCGAACCGACCGATGAACCCTCCGTCGCGAAACGCCGGCGCGCTCCGCGCTGCGGGGCGGCTGCTCCGAGGACGAAATGCCGCGGCGTCTCGTCAGGGCCCGGTCGTGGCCCGCGGCGAAGCGTCGGGGGGGTCGTGCCCGCGCAGTCCTGGGGTGGTGCGCGCAGCCTTGGGTCAGCGCAAGGTCCCGGCCCCCCGGCGGATCAATCCAAATCAACCCAAATCAACCCTAATCAAGGCAAATCAAGGCACGCAGCCTGGGCGGATCGGGCGGACCGATCCCGGGGGAGCCTCGGAAGGCGATGGGCCACCCGCTCACGCGCGCCGCCACGAAGCCGCGGAGGCTCGCCGTCCCCTTGCGCACCCTCGCGAAGACCGGGCGGCGAAAGACCGCCGCGTCCCGCCCGATCAGGCTGAATCCAACCGGAGCAAAGGACCTCCGACCCCATCCGACCAAATCCAACCAAATCCGACCTCGTCCCACCTGACGTTCCAGGCCTCTGGAATCCACGACCGCACGGGAAGGATCCGCCGACCGGTGACCAGGGGTCTGGCCGGCCAGATCGAGTCCGGCCGGGAACCCGGTGGGGTCAACCCCCGGGCAAATCCGACCCAATCGCACCAACTCCAAGTAAATCCAACCTCTGCCCCGCTGCGACTACGCCGGCGTGGCGGCCGTCAGCCGCCGTCGGACGAAGGTGACGTGGTTGCGGAGATCGTAAAACTGGCTCGCGAAGGAGGCCGGGACTTTCAGGGCGTTGACGTCCCGTTCGATGGCGTCGAGGCGTTTCAGCAACTCCGCGGTTTGGGCGGCGCTGGGCGTGGTGGCGGCATCGCGCTCCAGTTGGAGGAGCGGACGGTAGCAGCGGTAGATCCGGATCTGCACGCTCCAGCGGTAGGCGACCGGCAAAAAGCGGATGGCCGGGATCAGCACGAGCAGGATCGGCACAATGGCCACCAGCAGGCGGTTGATGAGGCTCGCGAGCCAGAAGGAGGTCACGAGCTTGTAGGTGAGCCCCTTGCCGGATTTATAGTACCGCAGCGCGTCGTCGCTCAGGGTGAACTCGTGCTCGAGCGGCGCGGGAAACTCGCCGCGCTTCGCGATCAGGCCGGAGGACTTGCCATGCACCTCCTGGGCGACGCCGAGGAGGAGGTCGGAGAGCGCGGAATTCAACCCTTCGCGCGCGATCAACTCCACCGTCGGCCCGAGCAGCACGATGTCCTGCGGGGGCAGATTGCGGCCAAAGTCGAACGAGCCCTGCGGCAGCGAAATCTTGTTGAGGTACGGGAGGCGGCGCACGTAGGCGTCGGCCTGAGTGAAGCTGTAGACCTGGACCTCGGGATCGCGGATGAGCGCGCGCAGGGTCTGGGTCGGGGCGGAGTCGCCCATGAGGAAAAGGGCGTCGAGCTTGCCCGCCTGGAAATCCTTGCCGGCGCTCTCGCCCGGCTGCTGGACGAGGGTGGCCTTGTCGGTCGTCACGCCGTTGGGCTCGAGGAGCGCGAGGGCGAGGCTGTGGACACCGCTGCCCGGCGCCCCGATGCCGATGCGCTTCCCGGTGAGTTCGGAGATGCGGGCGATGCGCGCCGTGCCACGGTAGAAGAGCCACAACGGCTGGTAGGCGATGCTGCCCAGCGAAACGAGATCGGGCGGGGTTTCGTCCCCGACGAGCCCGCCTTGGACAAACCCGAGGTCGACGCCGGATTTCGGGTCCAGCAGGCGCTGCAGGTTTTCGAGCGAACCGCCGGAGGGCACGATCTTCAGGGTGACGCCGCGCTTCGCGAGTTCCTTCTCGTAGGCCTTGGCATGGCGTTCGAACGAGCTGCCGGGCGGACCGCTGGTGATGGTGATCGTACGGGGCGGCGCCGAGAGGAACACCCACAGCAGCGCGGCCCCGGCCAGAAGGAGCAGGAAAAGGGAGATGAGCGAGGCCAGCCAGGGGCTGAAGCCAAAGGTTTCGATCAGCGCGGTGACGAGCTTCGGGCGGCGGGACGGGAGCGGACTGGGCGGGCTTTGCATACGGGTGCGCGAACGCGCGGCGCTACCGATACCCGCAATGACGGGAATTGTTCAATGCTTTCGCACGCAGGGAGGGAGATGAGCGGGATCCGGACAGGCGGAAAACGTGGGATTTTTGTCACAGAGCGCACGGAGGACCCATCCGAGCACACGGAGCAAACCGTCGCTCAAGGCCGGGGTCCCGGCCTCCGTGCTCTCCGTGCCTCCTCCGTGCCCTC
>JAPLTR010000370.1 GCA_026398065.1 Verrucomicrobiota bacterium
GGTAGTGTGATCCTCGTGCTCCATGAAATCAACGGCAAAGACAGGGTTTATAATGTAAGCAACGATGAGCGAAGCAAACAATGTAATGATGAGTGTTACGGGGATAAAATACATGAACTTACCAACCACACCGGGCCAGAAAGCAAGCGGAACAAAAGGAGCCAATGTGGTCAAAGTACCCGATAAAATAGGTACAAACACTTCGCCCGCCGCCAATTTGGCGCCGAGCCACAGGTATCCGCTCAACGGCTCCAACACATGCTGCCACGGGCGGGTGGCGACCCTGTTGCGCACCGGGATCGCCCGACCATCTTGCAGCGCGCGGATGCAATCCGGCACGATGCGGTCCAGCGCCCAGTCGCCACCGCCGATTACATTGCCAGCCCGAGCGGAGGCCAGGCGGACGAGCGAGCCGGGCGAGGAAAAATAGGAGCGGCGGTACGCCGCGACCACCAGCTCGGCCGCCCCCTTCGAGGAACTGTAGGGGTCGTATCCCCCCATCGGATCCTCCTCGCGGTAGCTGTGCACCCACTCCCGATTTTCGTAGCACTTGTCGGTCGTGATCGCGACGACGGTGCAGCGCGACTTGAGCTGCCGGGCCGCCTCCAGCACATGCACCGTGCCCATCACGTTCGTCGCGTAGGTCTCCACGGGCTGATCGTACGACAGACGCACGAGCGGCTGCGCCGCCAGATGGAAAATGAAATCCGGCTGCGTCCGTTGGACGACCGCACCCACCGCCGCCAGATCGCGCACATCGCCACGGACATCCTTGAGGCGGTTCGCCAAAACGAGCTGGTTGAAGAGCGCCGGGGTCGTATTGGGATCGAGCGCAAAACCGGTGACGTCGGCGCCGAGTGCGAGCAGCCACTCGCACAGCCAAGAACCCTTGAAACCGGTGTGCCCGGTGACGAGGACGCGTTTTCCGCGATAATTGTCAGAGAAAGCCATAGAGCATCCTCACCACACCTTCCACGGCGCCTTGTTTTCGGCCCATATCTTATTGAGGTGCAAGGACTCTTGATAGGTGTCCATCGGCTGCCAAAACCCTTCGTGCAGATAGGAATGCAGCTGCCCGTCGCGCACGAGATCGTCCATCGGTTTACGCTCCAGCATCATCGCGGGATCGTCCGACAGATAGTCAAACATGCGGTGCTCGCAGACCATGTAGCCGCCGTTGACGTAGGCCTCCTCAAACTGAGGCTTTTCGGCAAACGCGTGAATGCGCCCGTCCTCCTCGATCCGCAGCGCGCCGAAACGCCCCGCCGGATGCACCGCGGAGATCGTGCACACCTTGCCCGCCGTCTTGTGCGCCGCGATCGCGGCGTTGATATCGATCGTCGTAAGCCCGTCGCCATAGGTCAGCAAAAAGGGCTCCCCTTTCGGGACGTAGCGCTGGATCTGCTTCACGCGAAAGGCCGTCATCGAATCCTCGCCGGTGTCGGCCAGAGTCACACTCCAGTCCTCTTCGTCGTGGGTATCGTGAAATTTCACAGCTGGCTTCCGCCCCAGCATCAGGGTGATATCGCACGTGTTCCACAGATAGTTGCGAAAGTAGTCTTTGATCATGTCGCCCTTGTAGCCTAGGCAGAGGATGAACTCTTTGTGACCGTAGTGGGCATAGGTCTTCATGATGTGCCACAGGATCGGGCGGTTGCCGATCGGCACCATCGGCTTCGGGCGATATTCCGTTTCTTCACGCAAGCGAGTCCCTTTGCCACCACAGAGAATTACGACTTTCATAAAAAAGACCGAGCTTCGCCCCGTTGCTTCCGTTGGGAGCAACCTACGCAATCAGGGATTAATTGGTCGCGCAAAGCCGCGAGACCGAGGTTTTTCTTAGCCAAAAAATTTACTGATCAACGGAATCACAGTCTGGCCCTTGCGCTGCCAGGAAGCGAGCTTCTCCAAGCGTTCCTGACGTGACCGCGTCTTGTCCGGATCGTCATCCCTGATGGCCTTCGCCCGGGATTCCAAGTCTGCAAGTCGGCTGGACCCTCTCGCCAACTGGGGAAGTACTTTTGATCGCAAAAATCCCGAAACCAAAGCCCGCAACTCCAAATCAGGCACAAAACGCGCGGCCCGCTCCCCGATCGCGGATACTTCCTTCACCGCCCCCATTTCGCGCAAGACCTTCAAGCTCTGGCTTATCGACCCCTTGCTCAGATCCAGCCGATTCGAGATATCAGCGAATGTAAGCGGCTCGGGAGCCGCAAAAATGATGCCGTAAATTGCCGCAACTGATTTCGGCAGGCCAATGACTTCCACCGCATCGACAAAGAAATCCACGACCTCCGCCTCGAATGCGACCATTTCGGCAGATCGCCCCTCAGCACGTATGAGACCTTTGGCAGGGGATGAATCGTAACTGATGACCGGCATTCAAACCAAATGCAGTCCCTTTGCGCCCTTAGTTCAATTCAAAATGAACAAAAAGTACGCGCCGACCGATACTCGAAAGAAATATCCCCCCGGCCTCCCGGCGGCGTTCGTTTTCACGGCACTCTAATCGCGTTAAGCGGGAATTCTGCCGGACACAGCCTCAAACAAACATCTATTTTTCAATACTTTAAGAAATAATTGCATCTTCCATGAATCGGTCGTAGCCCTCACTTAAATATCTTATTTATGTCGGCGGCTTGAACCGGCAAATGCTTCTGGGTCTCTGCAAGGCCAAGAAGCAGCCCCAACAGGACGGGTACGCCAGCAATCAGCGCGGAGCCCGCACGCGGGCGAAACTATCAGCAGCCCGAAAATGAGGATGTCTCGTGCTAAAGAGGACTAGACAACATGGTTCTGGCCGCGGATCCACCTAGAATTGAATATCTTACGTGGGCCAGCTAAAGTGATCGACCCAAGTCAGAAGAGGATATCCAAACGACTCGGGCGCAATCAGGAAGAAACCTCAAGGATGGGTCCTTTCACATCAGTGCTATCGAATCCTCAGCAACCGTTCGGTTGCTCGGTCCTCGCCCTCGGGGAGCCTGGAGCCGGCGACTGCGCCAGTGGCACTCCGATTACGCTGCACAGGCGAGCGAATGCCGTCCACCAGAGCCGTTCGCGGCCCCGTGGAGGTGGTCACGGTACGTGGAGGGCGCCTCGCCGACCACCCGCCGAAACACGCGGTTGAACTGGGACAGGGACTGGAAGCCCGCCTCGTACGCCGCTTCGCTGACGCGCACATGGGGATTGAGCAGGAGCTGCTTCGTCTTTTCCACGCGGGCGCGGGCGATGTAGTCGGTGAAGGTGAGTCCGGTCGCGCTCTTGAAAATCTTGCAAAAGTAGAACGCGCTCATGTGCGCGGCCTGGGCGACCTGATGCAGGCCGAGCTGTTCGCCGAGATGCTCGGAGATGAAGGCCCGGGCCCGGACGACCGCCGGCGGCTCGGCGGCGGCTTCCTTGATCATGAGCTCGTTGCTCACCATCGAGAGATGCTGGGCAAAGCTGGAGAGGAGGCGCACCATGGCGTCGTAGTGCGACTTCGTCAGCACCCGGGTCTTGAAAAACGCCTCGCGCAGCGCCGCGACATCGACCGTCGCGTTCCAGCGCTTGAGCTGCGCGACCGCCGCGCGGAACTGTTTGTCAGACGGCGCCTGGAGCAGCACCTGGCCGGTCTGCAGATAGGCGATGACGCTTTCACCGAGCCGGACCGGCACCAGCGACTCGCTCAGGCCGGCGAAGCATTCGAGGGTCGTCGCCCCCTCCCCGGCGCCAACCCCGGCCTCGGCGCGCTGCTGCAGTTCAAGACACGCGGCGCAGCTCCGGCTCTTCGCCGCCATCAGCACGCAGAACGGGCTGAGATTCTTCGCCCCGTGCATCGGCTCCTGAAAGGAGCCGGCCGTGCGCAACACCAGAGGAAGACCGGTGGCCGTCTGGAAGGCGATCTGATAGCTGCGGAAAATCTCCGAGGCCCGCAAACGTGCGACCACATCGTCGGCGCGGGGAGCATGGGTGACGGAGTCTTGAACGAGAGTGGTGGTGTTCATGTGTTCGAGAGTAGCAGGAAGGCCCGGCTCGCACCATTGGAGCTGGGGCGGCATCTCGCTAAGGGAATTACCTAGGTGACCAGAGAACCACCTTGCGAAGCGAGTGTCATAGCCCAACCTTGACCCCGTGCCCGAACGCGACGACTCCGCCCTCCCTTCCCGTGACCAAACCCCACAGGAACTGCTCGAACGGAGCCTGCACGCCACGGCCAGGGAACTGCGCGACGTGCGGGCCGCGCTCGACGAGCACTCCCTCGTCGCGATCACCAATCCCGCCGGCCGCATCACCTATGTGAACGACAAATTCTGCGCGATCTCGCAATACTCGCGCGAAGAACTGGTCGGCCAGGACCACCGCATCATCAACTCGGGCACGCATTCGAAAGAGTTTTTCCGCACCCTTTGGACGACGATCGCCCATGGCCGGGTCTGGCGGGGCGAGATCCGCAACCGGGCCAAGGATGGCACCCTCTATTGGGTCGAAACCACGATCTGCCCGTTTCTCGACGAGTCCGGCAAGCCCATCCAATACGTCACCATCCGCACCGACATTACCAAGCGCAAGGCGGACGAGGAGGAACTCCAGCGGGTCGCCGCCGAGCTCGCGGAGAAGAACAAGGAACTTCAGGCGATCGTGTACACCGTCTCGCACGATTTGCGTTCGCCCCTCGTCAACGTGCAGGGTTTCGGCAAGCAGCTGAACCGGGCGTGCGGCACCATCACCGCCGCGGTCGCGGCCGCGGAGGGCGGCCTCGTGCCGGTGGAAAACATCCGGCAGCCGGTCGAGGTTTCCATTCCGCAGGCCCTGCGCTTCATCAATGCCGGCGTCACCAAGATGGAGACGCTGCTCGCCGGCCTGCTGCGCTACTCCCGGCTCGGCCGGGTGGCGCTCACCACCCGCCCGCTCAATGTCGGCGGCCTCGTGACCGAGATCCTGGCCGCGATGAAATTCCAGCTCGACGAGGCCGGGGCCGAAATCCGCGTTGAGCCCCTCCCGACCTGCCTGGCGGACAACGTGCAGACGAGCCAGATCTTCGCCAACCTCCTCGACAATGCCGTCAAGTATCGCGAGCCCACCCGCCCGCTGCGCATCGTGATCCGCGGCCACATCCAGGACGGCCAGGCGATCTACGAGGTCGCCGACAACGGCATCGGCATCGCGCCCGAATATCGCGCCAAGGTCTTTGAGATCTTCCACCGGCTCAATCCGGATGCGACCGGCGGCGAGGGGCTCGGGCTGACGATCGCCCAGCGTGTGCTGGAGCGGCAGCGGGGCCGGATTTGGGTTGAAGGCACGCCCGGCGGGGGCTCGACTTTTTTTGTATCTTTGCCTGCGATCGGCTCCCCGCCCACTTCACCATGAACCACGGACCCACCATCTTGATCGTCGACGACGACGAAGGCCACGCGATCCTGATCCGCGAGAACCTCCAGGGCGCCGGCCTGAAAAACCGCATCGAGCACTTCCGCGACGGCCAGGCCATCCTCGATTTCTTTTTCACGCGCCGCGACCTCGCCAACGAGACCTACCTGGTCCTGCTCGACATCCGGATGCCCAAGGTGGACGGCATCGAGGTGCTGCGCCGCCTCAAGGCCGACCCCGAGTTCCGCAAGCTGCCCGTGATCATGCTGACGACCACGGAGGACAGCCGGGAGGTGGAGCGCTGCCACCAGCTGGGTTGCAGTGTTTATATCCAGAAACCCGTGGACTACGACCGCTTCGCCGAGGCGATCCGCCGGATCGGGCTGTTTGTGCCGCTGCTGCTCGTCCCACCCCTGAGCACCCACTGAGTGCCGTCCGTGGCGTCCCCGGCCCCAGTTCCGCTGTTGCTCGTCGTCGACGACGATGAGGGACTCCTCATTTTGATGGCCGAGGCGTTGCGCGCCGAAGGCTGCGCCGTGGAGACCGCCCGCACCGCCAAGGCCGCGCGCACCTGGCTGGAAGGCCACACGCCCGACCTGCTGCTCCTGGACCTGAATCTCCCGGACGGCAGCGGCCCGGGCCTCGTCGCGGCGCTGCAGCCGGACAAGCCTCCCGTGCCGTTCATCGCCGTCACCGGACAGGGCGACGAACGCGTGGCCGTCGAAATCATGAAGGAAGGGGCGCTCGACTACGTGATGAAGGACACGGCCCTGCTCGAGCTCCTGCCCACGATCGTCCGCCGGGCCCTCGCGGCCGTCGCCCAGGAAAAGGCCCTGCTCACCGCCCAGGCGGAGCACAAGCGCCTCGAACGCGAGATCCTCGCGGTTGGCGAGCGCGAGCGCTACGCCATCGGCGCGGACCTCCATGACAATCTCGGCCAGCAGCTGACCGCGCTGGAGCTGATGTGCACCGCGCTCAAGAGCGAGGCCGCGCCCCACCCGAAACTCGCCAAGGGCCTGGACTCCCTCGGCCGCATGTTGCGCGAGGCGATCACGCAGACCCGCGCCCTCGCCCGCGGGCTCGTGCCCGTCGGCAGCGACCCCGACGCCCTCCAGATTGGTCTCACCGAACTCGCCTCCCGCATCGATTCTCTCGGGCGGGTGCACTGCGTTTTCGAGTGCCCGAAGCCCGTGCTCGTGGCGGATCCGTTCGTCGCCGGCCATCTGTACCGCATCGCGCAGGAATCGGTGAACAACGCCCTCAAACATTCCCGCGGTAAGCACGTCACGATTCGGCTCACGTCGGCCAACCGCTTGCTCACCCTCTCCGTCGCCGACGACGGAGCGGGCCTGCCGAAGTCCCGTTCGCCCAAGCCGGGCCTCGGCCTTGGTGTCATGCAACACCGCGCCCGCGCCATCGGCGCCCAATTGGAAGTTGTATCCAAACGTGACAGTGGTGTCACCGTGGAATGCCATCTCTCGCTTCCGCCATTAAAACAGTGTCCCCCAATAAGAGTTCCGCCCCCGCTGCGCCGCCCGCCCCCACCCGCCGTCGCGTGCTCCTGATCGACGATCATCCCTTCATGCGCGCGGGGCTCGCCCAGCTGATCAACGCCCAGCCCGACCTGGTCGTGTGCGACGAAGCGGGGAATCCGGCGGAGGCATTCAAGGCCCTCTCGAAAACCAAGCCCGAACTGGTCCTTTCCGACCTCACCATGCCCGGTCGCAGCGGCCTCGAGTTCATCAAGGATCTCAAGGCCGCGGAACCGAATCTCGCGGTGCTCGTGGTCTCGATGCACGACGAGGCGGTGTTCGCGGAGCGCGCGCTGCGGGCCGGTGCCCGCGGCTACATCATGAAAGAAGCCGGCGGCGACAACCTCCTCACCGCCATTCGCCAGGTGCTGCAGGGCGAGGTCTACGTGAGCCCAAGGATGTCCTCCCGCATCCTGAACAACCTTTCGGCGCGCAAGCCCCGCGGGTCCACCTCGCCCATTGAGCAGCTGACCGACCGGGAGTTCGAGGTGTTTCAGCTCATCGGCCAGGGCAAGAGCACACGCGACATCGCGGAACAACTGCACCTGAGTTCAAAGACCGTCGATGTCCACCGCAGCCATATCAAGGAGAAGTTGGAGCTGAAAGACGCCACCGCGCTCATCCGGCATGCAGTGCGTTGGGTGGAAACCCAGACCGTCGAACCGTAGGTTTTTCGCCCCGGCGAACCGGCGCAGCCCCCGGACGCCCGGGTTGAGCTATTAGAAAAACAAGAGTTGCGCAGAAATTACCAACTCACGCGGAGCAGGTTTCCGTGGCTTGCCCCATACTGCGGCCATGCAAGAAGCATTGGTGAACGCGCTGCGTACCCGGCGGCCCCTGATCCGGGCCCACTGGGAGGCGTTGCTGCGCACCGAGCCGATCAAGTCGCCTCTGGGGAATCCCGACGCCTTGGTCCATCTCATCGACTGGACCCTCGACGAGATCTTCGCCGCGCTCACCAATCCCCTCTCCCGGTACCGCTCCGCCGGCGCGCGCCATGGGGTCGTCGACCGGCACGAATGCCCCTGCGGCCGCAATCCCCTTCTGGCCTACTTCGCGGCCGGCGAACAGTCCCTGCGGGAAGCCCTGATCCTTTCCCAGGTCGTGACCACCCCGCTCGATCCCGTCGAGCGCGATGCTTCGCTCAATGAGCTCAACCTCGTTCTCCAGCATATCTCGCGGCGCGAGATCGAGGCCTTCTGTGGCGTCTGCCAGTTTCGGCAGCCCCCAACCCTACCCAGTGCTGCCGTGCAGCCGCTCCCGATAGGTTGTCGGTGATTCCCCGGCGATCCGCCGGAAAACCCGGTTGAACTGAGACAGCGACTGGAACCCAGCCTCGTACGCTGCCTCGCTCACGCGTTTGTGGGGGTTGAGCAGCAGATTCCTGACCTTCTCCACCCGCACCCGCGCGAGGTACTCCGTGAACGTCATGCCCGTCGCCTTTTTGAAGGTCTTGCAGAAATAGAACGCACTCATGTTCACCGACTGAGCGACCTCGTTGAGGGACAGCTCTTCCGTGTAGCGGTCAGCGATGTACACCCGGGCGCGGGCCACGGCAGGCAGTTCCTCCGCCGCCTTCTCCACCATCAGCTGGTTGCTGAGGGTCGAAAGGTGCTGCGCAAAAATAGTCAGCAGACGGAGGATCGAGTCGTACTGCTTTCGCGTGACCACGCGAGTCTGGAAGTAGGCCTCCTCCAAGTTCTTCAAATCAACCTCGGTGCCGAACTTCACCAGGTCGCGGGTGGCCTTGGCGAAGTCTGCCTTCGTGGGCGCATGCAACAGGATCTGCCCCGTTTGGAGGAAGGCGATCAGGTCGTCGCCCACCCGCACCGGCACCGCCGA
>JAPLTR010000949.1 GCA_026398065.1 Verrucomicrobiota bacterium
TGGGTTTCTGGTTGTTGTAGAGGTCCAGCAGGATGCCGAAAATGATCACGTGCTTGGGGTCGTAGAACGACTCGGCCTTGAGGCGGGCCTCCAGGCAGCGCGAAACGACATCGGCCCCGTCCAGCAGGCAGCACGACAGCAGGTGTTCCTCGGCCTCGAGACTGTGCGGCAGCGAGCGCCCGGCGATGCTTTCAGGCACCTCCGAGGACCGACGGAATTTTTTGCTGGGGGCTTCTTCGACCATGCGCGAACGGAGGAGTCAGGACGAACCGGTAGAGTGCGGCAACAGAAGGTTACTCCGAAATTGTAAACAGGCTCCTCCCAAAGCACGAAGGCCGCATCCGGCGACGGACACGGCCCTCGGAATTGCGAAGAGCGGAGGGCTTACTTCCGCTCGGGGCGGTCGTAGCGCTTGCCTTCGGCCTTGGGGGCCTCAGGGGCGACGACGGGCTCGATCGGGTTCTCGGAGACGACGTCGAAGTTGAGCTCGACGGAGACGTCGGCGTGGAGCTTCACCTTGACGGTGTGCTTGCCGAGGGTCTTCACCGGCGTGTGCAGGTGAATCTTCTTCTTGTCGAGGGTGATGCCCGCGGCGGTGAGCTTGTCGTGGATGTCGTTCGCGGTGACCGCGCCGAACATCTTGCCGCCCTCGCCGGTCTTCACGGCGAACGCGAGGCTCGTCTTTTCGAGCTTCTTCGCGAGTTCCTGGGCGCCGGAGAGCTCTTCCTGCTCCCGGCCGGCGCGACGCTTCTTGAGCGCCTCGACGTGCTTCTTGTTGGCCGCATTCAGCGACACCGCGATTTTGCGCGGGAGGAGATAATTGCGGGCGTAGCCGGCGCGGACTTTGACTTGATCGCCTTCGCCGCCGAGACCTTCGACGGGTTTGACGAGGAGAATTTCTGTGGATGCCATGATGTTTTTTCTGGTTAAAGTGCGCCGGGGCGCGGTGGTTTGCGGTTGTCGGGTTTCACGACGGCCCTTGCCGCCGACGGCGCCGTTTTGAGGGGCGCCGCTCCAATAAGTGTTTTGAGAGCTCGATTAAAACGGGACGTCTTCGTCGAGGTTTTCCTGCGCCGCGGGCTTCGGGGAAGCACCGCGGGCGGGAGGTGAATGGCGCTCGGGGGAGACGGTCTGATCGATGCCGGGCTCCGTCGAGCCGCCACCGCCGCCACCCGGAGCGCCGCCCCGGCCGTCGCCGAGGAACTGGAACTGCTCGAGCACAACCTTCATGCGGCTGCGCTTTTCCTTCGTGTTCTTGTCCTCCCACTGGTCGAGGCGCAGGCGGCCTTCGACGTAAAGAGGACGGCCCTTGGTCACGTACTTCGCAATCGTCTCGCCCTGTTTGCCCCAGGCCTCGACGTCGACGTAGATGACTTCCTCACGCGTCTCACCGGACTCCATCTTGAACTGACGGTTGATCGCGAGCGAGAACTGGCAGATCGGCGTGCCCTTGGGCGTGACGCGCAACTCGGGGTCGCGCGTCAGATTGCCCATGAGCAGGACTTTGTTCAGGGAGGGCATGACGAAGACGGCGTCAGACGCCGGTTCAGGCCGACTGGATGAAGGTCCGGTAAACGCTGTTGTTCAGGCGGAGGCGCTCGATCAGCGCCGCGGGAGCGGCGGCCGGGGCCGCAAAATTCACGTGGACGTACGTCGCACCGGTGAGGCGCTTGTCGGTCACGCGGACGAAGTCCTTCTTGCCGATGTTTTCCACGGCGGTGACATCGCCCTGCACTTCGGCGATGACTTTCTTCACGCCGTCGATGATCTGGTCGACGGATTCTTCCTTGCCGCGGTTGTCGAGGATGAAGGTCGCGCGGTAGTTGCGTTTGGTGGCGTTCATTTTGGGTCTCTACGATTGAGCTGATTCATGGCCGCCTCGGCGCCGCGGGAGAGCAGCAGTTCGAGGCCTTGCACGTGAGTTTCGAGTTTTTGAGTTAAGAGTGTCTGTTGGTCTGAAGTGAATTTTCCGAGGACGAAGTCCGAGAGGTCCATCTGTGCGGGCTGCTTCGGGCCGATCCCGAGGCGGTAACGGGCAAACCCGTGGCCGACGTGCTCGAGGAGGCTGGTCACACCGTTGTGGCCGCCGTCGCTGCCCTTGACCGAGACCTTGACGAGGCCGAGGTCGATCGTGATGTCGTCGTAGACAGCCGCGATGTCGGCGGGCGGGATCTTGAAGAACCGCGCGAAGGCGCCGACCGAGGTGCCGCTGGCGTTCATGAACGTGAGCGGCTTCAGGAGCCAGCGGGTGCGGCCGGGGGTGTCCCAGCGCGCCACCTCCGCGTCAAACTGGGCCACCTGTTTCCAGGCGAGGCCCTGTTTTTTGGCGAAGGCGTCGAGCACCACCCAGCCGAGATTGTGGCGGGTGGCTTCGTATTCGCGGCCCGGATTGCCGAGGCCGGCAACGAGCGAGATGGACATGACTCAAAGAACATTCGCCGGAACCCCGCCGCGGTGAGGCGGCGGGGCGGCGCGGAAAAGAAACAAGAATTACTTCTTGGCAGGAGCGGCCGGCTTGGCACCGGCGGCGGGAGCAGCGGCCTTCGCGCCGGCCGCAGGGGCGCCGGCAGCGGGTTTCGCACCGGCGGCGGGAGCGGCAGCGCCCGCAGCGGGAGCAGCGGCCGCGCCTTCGGCGGGAGCGGCACCGGCAGCCGGGGCGGCAGCACCCTCGGCGGGGGCGGCGGCGGCGACTTCCTGCACGATCTCGGCGACGGGCTCGACGCACGACACGATGGGCTGGCCCTTGAGGTCGAGGAATTCGACGCCCGCGATGGGTTTCAGACCGGAAACTTTGATG
>JAPLTR010000054.1 GCA_026398065.1 Verrucomicrobiota bacterium
TACTTGGATTTGGTCGGATTGAACGCGGGCCACAGCCGGGTTGGTCCCAAACTGCGCGAGAAAGCTCAAAAAACTGAGGTGATGGGTCGGCTCTGAGTTCCCTGTGAGGGGTGTGATCGCCCCTCCCAGTAACGAGGTCAGACCGGGTGCGATCTGGTCGGATTTGGTCGGATTTACCCGTCGCTGCCGGACGATGGGGGGTAGGGACGGCTCTCCGAGCCGTCTGTTAGGACGTCCGCATCCATGCCACGTCGTCGAACACGGGCGTCCTAGAGCGGCATCCGTCCCCCTGACTCCGTGGACCGTCAGGTCGGATTTGGTCGGATTTACCCGGATTTGGTCCGAGAGTGCCGGATACCTCGAGGAGTTGGACCCAATGACTCGCCGCCCGACTTGGACCCGTGCGAAGACGACCAGGCGGCTGAAACACGGAGCCCGCGGAGAGCGCGGAGAAAATAATACGCCTAAAGGAGTATTTCGGTTCATGGCTCTTTCCTCATATCTGCTCCGCGTCCTCCGCGTGCTCCGCGTTTCCACTCCGTGATCGATGGGGGTGAGGTCGGACCGGGTGCGATCTGGTCGGATTTGGTCGGATTTGGTCGGATTTCCCCGGAGACCGGCCCCGCCAACGCCCCGCCCTTCCCCTCCCCTCCCATCGGCCGCACGACCGCCGCGGCCGCGGGCGGCCGGAAGGCATCCTCCGGCAGGTCGGATTTGGTCGGATTTACCTGGATTTCCTCGGATCGGTCCGGAGAGCGCGGGCCCGGCCTGATCCGGCCGGACCCGACCACCGCCCGATCTCGTGGCGCCGGGACACGCCCTCCCCCGCGGAACGCAGCGGCGCTTCGCGACGGAGAGCATCCAAATCGATCCGGGTTCATCGGCGGTTTCTTGGTGAAGGCACCACCACGAGGCCCGATCATCTAGATTAAGTCAACATCTAAGTATTCTAAATATACATTGCGCGTCGGGCCGTGGGCCGCGTCCGACCGGCGACCCGATGGCGAAAAATCCCTTCTCGGCACGCGGGGAAAAGGGAGGGCGCATCGTCCTCCGGTTTCCGCAGGCCCGGCGCCACGGTAGGCATAGACCTGATGGCGACGGGATCGGTCGGTGCCTACACTGCGCCCAGACATCGTGCCGAGGTCGGTGCGCGTTCGGTCGCAACGTTCTTCCGCCCGGCGGGCAAGCTACGCCTGCGCAGCACACACCCCCGCCCTCCCATGCCCCCCATAAAAGGATCCGCCTCAAGCCGGTCAAAAACCCCCACGGGCATCGCGGGGTTTGACGATATCACCGGAGGCGGGTTGCCGCGCGGCCGCACCACGCTGTTGTCGGGCGGCCCGGGCTCCGGCAAGACGATCTTCGCCCTGCAGTTCCTCGTGTGCGGCGCGCAGGACGCCCGGGAACCGGGCATCTTTGTGGCCTTTGAGGAGTCGTCGGACCGGCTCACGACCAACGCCGAGGCCTTTGGCTGGGACCTCGCGGCCCTGCGCCGGCGGCAGACGCTGTATTTCATGGATGCCCAGCCGAAGTCGGACCTGATCCAGTCCGGGACCTTCGATCTGGGCGGGATGCTGGCGGCGCTGGGCGCCCAGTGCAAAAAGATGGGGGCGCGGCGCATCGTGTTCGACGCGCTGGACATCGTGCTGGCGCTGCTCCCCGACGCGGCGACGAAACGCCGGGAGGTCTACCGCCTCCAGGAATGGCTGGTCGCGCATGCCCTGACCGGCCTCATCACCTCGGAGACGGGAGGAGACGACGCGAGTTCATTCAGTCCGCAGCCGGCCAGCTTCATCCAGTTCATGGTGGACTGCGCGGTCGTGCTGAATCACCGCGTGGATTCCGGCGTGTCGCAACGCAATCTGCGGGTGGAAAAATTCCGCGGCTCGGGCTTCGACGAAAATGAAGCGCCGTTCATCATCGGCCGGTCGGGGTTCGACGTGGCGATCTCACGGATGGCGGGCCAGACGCGCAAGGTGGTGAGCAGCCAGCGCGTGACCAGCGGTGTGAAGCGGCTCGATACCATGCTGGGCGGCGGCCACTACCGCGGCTCCTGCGTGCTCATCACGGGTGTGCCCGGCACCGCCAAGACGACGCTGGCCGGTGCATTTGCCGAGGCCGCCTGCCGGCGCGGCGAGCGCACCCTGTTTGTCAGCTTCGATTCGGACGGCCCCGAGGTGATCCGCAACCTCGCCTCGGTGGGCATCCGGCTGGAGCGGTTCGTGAAGTCCGGCCTGCTGCGGATGGTCTCCGCGCGCACGATCACCGGCAGCGCCGAATCCCTGCTGGTGCGCATCAAGGCGGTCGCGACCGCGCATCGGGCGGGCGGGCTCGTCATCGACCCGGTGTCCACGCTGGCCCGGGCCGGCAACGAGTCGACCGCGCACGGCGTCGCCGAACGGCTGATCGACTGGTCCAAGGCCACCGGCGTCACGCTGGTCTGCACCAGCCTGATTGATGAAAAGGAGGGGCAGACGGAAGTCGGCGCCAAACTGCACGTCTCGACGCTCGCCGACACGTGGATCCATCTCAACTACCTCGTGCAGGCGGGCGAACGAAACCGCGGACTCTCGATCATCAAGTCCCGCGGCATGTCGCACTCGAATCAGGTGCGCGAACTGATCCTGAGCGACGCCGGCGTGACCCTGACCGACATCTACACCGCGGGTGGCGAAGTGCTGATGGGCACGCTGCGTTGGGAACGGGAAAGCGCCGAGCGGATGGCGGGCGAGGTCGCCGAGGTCGAGGCGAGGCTCAACCGCGTCCGGCTGGCCGCCGAGGAGGGGGTGCTGGAGGTGCGCGCGAAATCCCTGCAAACGGAACTGCTCGCCAAAAAGATGGAGCAGACGCTGCTGGTTCGCACCGCGGCGAGCCGCAAGGGCGAGGTGTCCCGCGAGCACGTCCGCCTGCGCGAACTGCGCGGGGCCGACACCGGCAAACGGAGTCAGCCATGATCCCGCCGGAGAACGCCGCCGCCGTGGTCAGGCTCCTGCTCTACGTGGCCGACGACACGCAAAACTCCGTCGTCGCCGTGGACAATCTCACGGCGATCTGCGAAGCCCACCTGCCGGGCCGGCATACCATCGAGGTCGTGGATGTGTTCCAACAGCCCGACCGCGCCCTGGCGGACCGCGTCTTCATGACGCCGACCCTCATCCGGCTCGCGCCGCTGCCGGTGCGCCGGATCGTCGGCACCCTCAGCCAGCAGGAAAAGGTGCTCCATGCCCTGGGCCTCGGACCGGTCAGGCCATGAACCCGGAAAAGCCAGCGCCGCCGGACGTGGAGGACGAGGTGCACACGCTCATCGCGACCCTGCACGAGACGGAGCGCCGGCTGGAAGAGCTGACGGGGGGCGAGGTGGATACGGTGTCGGACGGCTCAGGCCCGCCGTTCATGTTGCGACGGGCGCAGACCGAGATGCGGAACAGCGAGGCCGCCAAGCAGGCGGCGATCCTCA
>JAPLTR010000962.1 GCA_026398065.1 Verrucomicrobiota bacterium
TGCCGTCGGCCTCGGTCGCCTGAGGGTTGCTGTTGACGTTGGCGAGCTGAGTCCAGAACGGTGTGGCGGTGAGGGTGACGCGCGGCGCCTTCCAGCGGTAGCCGAGCTCGGCCTGCAGGACGCTCTGCGGGCGGGGCTTGAGGTTGGCGAGGCGGAAGACGGAGTTGTAGTTGCGGAAGAAACCGTAGTCCGGGGCCTTCTCGCCGTCGGCGAAACGGACGTAGAAGGAGTTGGCCTCGTTGATGACGAAGTTGGTTGCCGCGGACCACGAGAAGCTGCGGACGTTCTTGTCGAAGTCCCACTTGCCGGCGGGGTTCGGGACGAAGAATCGGTTGTCGGCCATCGTGAGGGGATTGCCGTCGGCGCCGCCGTAGGTCGGGTCCCAGTTCCCGCGGGCGTTTTGCGAGCCGGACTGGTTGTAGCCCTTCACGACGTAGTTTTCG
The DNA here is from genome assembly GCA_026398065.1 of Verrucomicrobiota bacterium. Classification (GTDB taxonomy): domain Bacteria; phylum Verrucomicrobiota; class Verrucomicrobiia; order Opitutales; family Opitutaceae; genus GAS368. The sequence goes on from JAPLTR010000962.1 coordinate 444, forward strand.
GCGCGGAAACCCCAGTCGACGCCCCAGCGCGGAGAGATCTCCCATTTGTGGCCGAAGAAATAGGCGTACTGGCGCGAGAGGGCCTGGTCGCGCGTGTAGCCGACGCCGAGGGCGGTGTAGCCCTCGGGATTGGTGAGGAGCACGGGCTTGCCGGCAAAGCCGGCGACCGCGGTGAGGGCGGCGGCAGGGGTGCCGGCGGGGGCGGTGCCGGCGGTGGCGGGAATCCACGTGATCGCGAGCGGGCGCGGGTGCTCGACGAGCGGCGAGGCGGTGCGACCGCCGCTCGACTGGCGGTCGGAGATGCCGGCGTAGCCGAAATAACCGCCGCCCACGAAGGTGTGGCTCCCGAGGCGCTTCGTGACGGAGAGATTGTCCATGATCTCGTCCATGTGCTCGTTGGCGACGCGGGCGTTGTTGGTCCACAGCGCGGCGGGGAGAATCTGGGGATTGGGGAGATTGACGAACTTCACGACCTGGCCGGCGTTGGTCAGGGCGTTGGCGTTGACGGTGTAGTTGCCGTTGGAGGTGACCTCGGCGACGAGCGCGCCGTTGCTGCGGTCGGTGAAGCGATAGGTGCCGGCCGGGACGCGGGTGTTTTGCGTGCCGCCGCTGAACTGGATGCCCATCGTGCTGAAAAAATTCGGCCACTCGAGGCTGCGCGGCGTGACGCCGGAGGAGGAGTTCCAATCGGCCCAGTTGCGGCTGAACTTCACGTTGTGGCCGAGGGACCAGCCGTCGCCGAACTCGTGTTTCCAATCGGCGCCGACGAGGCGCGAGCGGGAGCGGACGGTGTCGGTGCTGTCGAAGGTGGCGAACTTGTCGTCCGCCTCGCGCGGATACTGAAACGATGCCTTGGGCAGGAGATTGGTGCTGTAGCGGCTGAGGCCGGGGTATTGTTTCGGGTCCTCGGGATTGCGTGCGAGGAGGTACTCGTACCAGTGGTTCCGGTCATCGAGGTACTTGCCGTAGACCTTGAGCGAGCCGTGGCCGTAGTCCTTGAAAATATTCCCGCGGAGATCGAAGCCGTCGTTCATCGGGTAGCCGATGGCGGGGCGATGGCCCTCGGCGTAGCGGTAGAAGCCGCCGACATTGTACACCCAGCCCCTGGTGCCGAGCGGACCGCCCATGGTGAGGTCGGTGCGGTACTGCGGGGACCAGCGGCCCTCGATGCCGAGGCGCGTGCGGACCTCGCCGGCGAAACGCGACGTGCCGACGCGGCTGATGTAGTTGAAGGCGCCGCCGGGGGAATTGGACGAGGTGATGGAGGCGCTGCCGCCGCGGACGGCCTCGATGCGCTGGAGCGTGGCGTCGGGGCGGTTGAAGTAGCCGGCGCCGTAGTTGCCAAAGCTGACGTTGGTGATCGGGAGGCCGTCCTCCTGCATCGAGACGTAGTAGGTGCCGGTCGCGCCGTCGCTGCTGTCGGCGGAGATGCCGCGCGAGTAGACCATGCCGCGGATCTCGCCGAGCGAGGAGTTCACGAAGACGCCCGCGACGTTGAGCAGCATGTCGTCGGCGCTGAGGGCGACCTGTTCGGCGAGCATGGCGGTATCGATCGTGGAGATGGCGGTCGTGGCCTTTTTGGCCTCGGTGGCGCTGAACACGCCGGTGACGACGAAGCCCTCGAGCTTGAGGGCGTCGGAGGCTTCGGCGGCGGTGGGGGCCTTGGCGGCGGTGGCGGAGGGAGCGGGAGCCACTTGGGCGAGGAGCGGGGGGAGCGCGCAGAGAGACAAAGCGAGCGCGCGACGCCTGGGGTAAAGCGACATGGCGACGAACGGGGGTAACTAAGGGACTGAGGTGGAACAGCCGGGTGGAGGGGGAGGCCACCCGGCCGGGAACTGACGGGCGCGCCCGGAGCGGACGCGCGGGACGGACGGAATTACGGCAGGGTCTTCAGGTAGATGTTTTTGAACTCGATCGTCATGGGATCGCCCTTGTGGAGCTGGAGGGCGATCACGCCGGACTTGGCGATGGAGGCGTCGGTGTCGGTGACGTCGGCGGTGACGACGCCATTGACGGTGTGGGTGAGGTGGTTGCCCTCGGCGCGGATCACGAGCTCGTTCCAGCCGCCGAGCTTGTAGGCGGCGGCGATGTCGGCGGTGGGCGTGGCGCCGGGGAGTTTTTCGACGGCGGTCTGCTTCCTCATCGCGTCCTTCTTCTTCGCGTCGGGGACCATCGTCGTGGCGCCGATGCGGATCTTTTCGCCGGTGTTCATGAGAATGCCGCGGCCTCTTTCCTCGTAGAGCATGCCGGTGTATTTGAACGGCGAGTCGATATCGGCCTGATAGCCGGCGATGACGAAGCCGGCGGCGTCGACGACCTTGCTGCGATACTGGACCCCGGAGTTGCCCCAGGATTTTTCGTTCTGGGCGGTGAGGCGGAAGCTGAGGCGGAGCTCGAAATTGGCCGGTTCGCCGCCCTGATAGACGAGGAAGGTGTTGGCGGAGACGGCGTGGGCCGGCGTGGTCTGACCGACGATGGCGCCGTCTTTCACGGACCAGAAATCGAGGCCTTTCCAGCCGGTGAGGTCCTTGCCGTTGAAGAGGTCCTTGAAGCCGGCGGGGGCGGCGGCAAAGGCCGAGGAAGAGAGCGCGAGGAGCGCGAGGGTGAGGGAGGCGAGGCGGGTTTTCATGGAAGGAAAGGGAGCTTAGTGCTTGTGCGCGGGCGTGGTGGCCGACGCCGGGGCGGAGGCGGGCGGCGTGAGGGGGTTGGCCTTGAGGTAGGCCTCGACGTCCTTGGTGACGATGAGCTGGCCGAACATCACGGCCCAGTGGCCGGGGAAGGTGCAGACGTATTCGTAGACGCCCTCGGTGCGCGGCCCGATCTTGAGCGTCTCGGTCTGGGTGGGCTCGAGGAGCTTCGTGGCCGCGATGATCTCCTTGTCCTCGCCGACCCAGGCGCGGCCGCTGCGGTCGGTGTGGCCGGCGGGGAGTTCCATGGCGGACATGCCGACCTTCACACGGGCGCCGGGCTCCACGACCACGAGATTGTGGGGCATGACGTCGGGATTCTCGAAGATGATCTCGAAGGCGCGGCCGGCCTGCACGACGATGCGCGGCGTGTCGTAGCGCATCTGCTCGTGGACGGTGCGGATCACGAAGACCGCGACACGCAGGGTGCCGAGTTTGGTGCGGAGCGGGGCGGACTGATCGGCGGGAAGCGTGCCGGCGAGGTCGTCGTCGACCTGGATCGTGTCGATGTATTCGCGGCTGGTGCGCTCGCTGGGGTGCGCTTTCGCGGCCCAGGCGACGATGGCGTTGGCCGCGGGCGCGGCGACGTCGGGGGTCCACGCGGTGCGAGGGAGACCGCGGATGCCCTGGGCGACGGTGGGAATCTGCTCGCCCCGGGCGAGCATGCCGTTGAGCGCGGCGAAGACCTTTTCCGGCTCGCGCCTGGTGCTGACAGCCGAGCGGATCGCATCGCGCTGGATGGAGGCGACGATGTTATCCGGACCCTGGATGTCGGTGACCGGCATCGCGAGGATGGGCATCACGCGCTCGTAGGCGGTCGCGCGGAGCTTCGCATCGGGGATGAGCGGGATACCGCCGAGGAGGCTGGCCTGCGAGAGAGGGGACTTGAGCGACTCGCTCCACACGGTGTCGAGCGTGCCGTCGCCGACCGCGACGGCGGCCCACGCAAAGGAGCGGCCCTCGGCGTTGTCGGCCTGCGCGAGGCTGAGGAGGGCGGGTCGGTGGGCCTTGAGTTCGGCGGCGGGCTGCGTGAGCAGGAGGCGGCCCACGCCCCTGGTGTCGACCTCAGCGGGCGAGTTGAGGACATCGAGGAGCAGGCTGACGGGCGTGACGCCGCGGGCCTTGGCCAGACCGGCGAGGGCCTCGGCGCGGGCACTGTCGGCCACGCCGGAACGGCTCAGGATGTTTTCCATCACGTCGGCGGTGGGGGGCATCTTCACGAGCTCCGCGACGCTGAGGCTTCGCAGCAGATAACGGATGCTCGCGGGATCGCCGGCGCCGATCTTCTCCCCGTCTCCGATGCTCTTGCGCCAGAACGGGCGGAGCTGGCGGAGGGTTTCGCCGATGGTGTAGTCGAGATAGTAGTCGATGGGCTTTTTGGTGGCGGCGAGGGCAACCTCGACGGACTCGCGGGAGGGGAAAAAACTCGCGGCGCGGGCGGCCTGGAGGCGCACGCGGGGGCTCTCGTCGGTGTCGCGCTCGCGGAGCAGCGCGAGGGCATTCGGGACGCGTTCGCGCCAGTAGGAGATCACGCGGGTGGCGGCGGCGCGGGCGTCGGCATTGGGCAGGGCGAGGACCTTGGCGAGCAGGTCGAGATCGACGGCATTGTGCCACTGGTGAACCCAGAGCGCCTCGGTGAGATTGTGCGCGTAGTCGGCATGCTTCGGGTCCAGCGCGGCGGCCCACTTTTTCGTGGCGGCGATGACGGCGGCGGAGGGGTGTTTGCCGAGCTCGATCTTGGCGAGGTTGCGGATCTGGTTTTCCGGGCGCTTGAGGAGTTCGAGGAGCGCGGGGATCGGCTGGCCGTCGATCTTCGGCGGGACGGCGAGCGGGCGGCCTTCATAGGTGATGCGGTAGATGCGACCGTGAACGTGGTCGCGGTTGGTATCGCGCAGATGGCTCTGGAGGTGGCCGATGAGGGGATTGTGCCAGTCGATCACGTACAGCGCGCCGTCGGGCCCGATGCTGGTGTCGATGGGACGGAAGTTTTTGTCGGCGGACTGGACCACGTCGGCCTGCCGGACCCCCTTGATGCCGGAGCCGTCGTCGGTGAGTTTCACACGGTAGATGCCTTGGAAGCCGATGACGTTCGGGTTGAGATAATTTCCCCAGAACTCCTCCGGGAAATGCGTGCTCGTCATGATCGTGCTGCCGGCGCTGGGACGCGAGGGGCGGTCCCAGATCGTCTTCATGCGGGGGTGCTTGTTGGGATAGTCGATCTGGCCGGAGAACGCGGGGCCGAAGTAGGTGTTGTTGCCGGTGGCGTCGGTGATGATGTCGTTGCCCCAGTAGTCGAAGGCACGGCCGTGGGGGTTGGCGAAGCCGTAGGAGACGTAGGTCTCGAATTTGCCGGTGAGCGGCTCGTAGCGGTAGAGCGCGCCGTCGATGTTGCGCACGGGGCCGAACGCGGTCTCGACCTGCGAGCGGTGAAACACGCCGTCGCTGAAGAGGATCGCGCCGCCCGGCTCGTAGACGAGCGAGTTGGCGGTGTGGTGGGAGTCGGCGGAGTCGAGCCCCATGAGGACGCGCTCCTTCCAGTCGGCCTTGCCGTCGCCATCGGTGTCGCGGACGAACCAAACGTCGGGCGCCTGCATGATGAGGACGCCGTCCTTGAAGAACTGGAAACCGGTGGGGGCGTTCAGGCCGTCGAGGTAGTGGGTGCACTTGTCGGCTTTGCCGTCGCCATCGGTGTCCTCGAGGACGATGAGGCTGTCGCCGGTGGTGGAGGTGGGCGTGCTCGTAGGTGCCGTCGGGGTTGGGGCCGGGCTTGTTGGTGCCGAAGGGCGTGACGGGCGGGAGTGGAAGGTCGTCGGAGGGATTGTAGGCGACGCCCTTGGCGGCGGCCCAGACGCGCCGCTCGGTGTTGGCGGTGATGGTGTCACGCTGTGCCATCTCCTCCATCATGATCTGGGTGTTGGTGATCTTCGGTTTGTCGGGCTCGGAAACGTAGGCGATCTTGGAACGGTCGCCGTAGACGTTGTAGCCGTCGATGGTGCGGTAGTGGGAGCGCCACCACTCGTTTTTCTCGGCGATGAGGGCGCGGAGTTTTTTGGCGGCGGGCGTGTCGAGCGACGGCGCGGCCTCGCCGAAGAGCGTCTTGAAGACCTCGGGGGCGAGCGCGAGGTCGCCGGATTCGCTGAGGTGGATGCCGTTGATGGTGAGCGAGCGGCCCTGGCGGGCGGCCTCGGCGGACAGTTTTTGCGAGGGCGCGAAGAGGTCGATGAAGGTCACGCCCGTCTTGTCGCCGGCGACCTCGGCCATCGCGGCGGCGTAGAGGGCGAGGTTCTCGTTGTTCTTGGCGGGGACGGCGAACTCGGTGCCGGGGAGCTGTTCGTTGGCGATCGGGGAGAAGAGGACGATGCGGGGCGGGGCGACGCCGTTGTAGGATTTCGAGCGGACGTTGCGGAGGTAGTCCTCGAGATCCTGCTTGAACTTCGGGAGGCCCTCGGGGCCGGCGAAGGACTCGTTGTAGCCGAAGAACGCGAAGACGACGCTGGGCTGCGCCTTCGTGAGCCACTCGTCGGGCGTGCCGAAATCCTTCGAGCGGGCGCGGGTGACGACCTCGTCGCCGGCGGCGGACAGATTGCGGAAGGTGAGGTTGTGCTGGGGAAATTTTTGCGTGATCAGCGTCTCCAGCGAATTGTGGTGCTGCATGCGGTCGGCGAGCGTGTTGCCGACGATGGCGATGCGGTCGCCGGGGCTGAGCGTAAGGGGGGTGTTGAGGGCGGCAGGGGTCTTGGAAGCCGAGTCGGCGACTACATTCGCGGGGAGTGCCAAGAGCTTGGATCGGAGATCGCGATCCGGCGACTGAGGCGCAACGGTGACGGTGGGTGGAGTGGAGACCGGCGCTGAAGTGGAGGACGTCTTGGTGGCGGGGGCGGCCTTGGGCGCCTTGGGCGGGATGGTGCCACCCACGGGGACGGTTTTCCCGAGGGCATAGTCGGAGGGCCTGAGGCCGGTGCGGTATCCGTCAAAGCCATACATGCGGGGCGTGTAGGGATCGACGAGGGTGACGTCGGCCTTGGACGGGATGGTGACGCCGGCGGCCCAGTAGGTGGCGTTGACGATGAGGCGGCTGAGGCCCTCGTTTTCGAGGTCGGTGGCGGCGCCCATCGTGGTCGTGAAGATCTTGTTCTGCTTGCCCGACTCATTTTGGTAAAGACGGGTCCAGGCGACCGGCATGGCGGGATTGTTGAGGGGCTGCTCGACCTTGTCGGCGCGCTTCTTGGTGCCCTCGGCAGGGGCATCGGTGGGAGCCATGCCCTTGAGCACGAGGCCGCGGACGAGGATCTTGGCATCGGCGGGCGGGGCGGCCTCGTAGACATCGGCGTTGCCGAAGAGGTCGGTCACGCCGCGGAGGAGCGGGTCGGAGGCGTTGGCGGCCTCGATGACGCCGCGGGTGGCCTCGAACTTGTGCTTGCCCCAGTGGGAGACCCAGGTCTCGCCGAGGACGTGCTTGCCGAAGCCGCCGATCCAAGGGCCCTTGCTGTTCCACGTGTAGTGGATCCAGGGGCTGCCGGCGGGGAAATTAAAGGGATGCGTCGAGGTGCGGAGCGCGATGATCGGGACGCCGCGGCGGAAGGCGGTGTCGAAATGCTTCATGGTCTCGTCGGGCCAGACGCGCCAGCGGAGCGCCATGATAACAATGTCCGCGGTGTCGAGGGCCTCGGCGCCGGCGAGGGACTTGTTGTTGTTGGGGTTGATCGTGCCGTCGGGGTCGAGGGCGAAGAGCACGGTGGTCTTGAAGCCGTGGCGCTGGCTGAGGATCTTCGCGAGCATCGGCAGCGACTCCTCGCTGCGGTATTCCTCGTCGCCCGAGAGGAGAACGACGTGCCTGCCCTGGGCGGCGACGCCGGCGGGTGGGGTGAAGACGAGGGTCGATTGCGCGGCGGCGGTCGCGGCAAAGGCGACCAGGGCGGCGAGTCGGAGGACGAGGCGGAGGAACATGGGGACGGAAGGGGTGTGGTGCCAGACAGGTAAAAAAAGGGCGGGTGTGGGACCCGCCCTTCGGGATGGGACTGACGGGCGGAAAGACGGCGGCGGGAGGCCGCCGTTTCGCCGCCGTGGTGCGATCAGGCCTTTTTCACGTTGGTCCAGCGGCCGGATTTCGCGGACTTGAGCACGGCATCGGTGACGTAGTCGGTCGCGAGACCGTCGCGGAAGGTGGGGGCGGCGGGCTTGCCGGACTCGATGCCGGCGAGGAAGTCGGCCACCTGGTGCGTGAACGTGTGCTCGAAGCCGATCTGCACGCCGGGGATCCACCAGTGCTTCATGTACGGCTGGTCGCCGTCGCTGATGTGGATGGAACGCCAGCCGCGGACGAGGCTCGAGTCGCGGTGATCGAACCATTGGAGGCGGTGGAGATCATGGAGATCCCACGCGAGGGAGGCGTGCTCGCCGTTGATTTCGAGGGTGTAGAGGGCCTTGTGGCCGCGGGCGTAGCGGGTGGCCTCGAAGGTCGCGAGCGAGCCGTTGCTGAAGCGGGCGAGGAAGGCGGAGGCGTCGTCGATGCCGACCTTCTGTTTCTTGCCGGTGAGGGCGTGCTTGCGCTCCTTCACGAAGGTCTCGGTCATGCCGGTGACGGAGTCGATCGAGCCGTTGAGCCACATGGCGGTGTCGATGCAGTGGGCGAGGAGGTCGCCGGTGACGCCGCTGCCGGCGACGGAGGCGTCGAGACGCCAGGTGCCGGGGCCGCCCTGCGGGACCTCGGCATTGATGGTCCAGTCCTGGAGGAACTTGGCGCGGTAGTGGAAGATCTTCCCGAGTTTGCCCTCGTCGATGATCATCTTCGCAAGCGTGACGGCGGGGGCGCGGCGGTAATTGTACCAGACCATGTTGGGCACCTTGGCCTTCTCGACGGCGGCGACCATCTTGAGCGACTCGGCGGGATTCATGCCGAGGGGCTTCTCGCACATGACGATCTTGCCGGCCTTGGCGGCGGCGATGGCGATCTCGGCGTGGACGTTGTTGGTCGCGGCGATGTCGATGAGGTCGATGTCGTCGCGGGCGATGAGGGCCTTCCAGTCGGTCTCGACGGATTCGTAGCCCCAGTTGGCGGCAAACTCGGCGGCCTTCACGCCGTCGCGGCCGCAAACGGCCTTCAGGACGGGGCGGTGCTCGAGTTTGAAGAACTGGCTGACTTGGCGGAACGCATTGGTGTGGGCGCGGCCCATGAGGCCGTAGCCGATCATGCCGATGTTGAGTGGTTTCATGGGGATTGGATGAGAGTGAGAGAGGATTTATTTTTGAGTCACAGAGAGCACAGAGGAGGCACGGAGGTCACGGAGCAGGATGGAAGAGAAACTCTGTGTTCTCTGTGCCTCCTCCGTGAACTCTGTGACGAAGATCGCAATCAGCCCACCCAACCGTGGTTGTTGCGGACCTCGATCATGGCGGAGAGGATGTCGTTCCAGGTCTGCTGCTTCATGAGGACCTCGTTGGGGAACATGCAGCCGTCCCAGCAGATGTGCTTCAGCTTTTTCGTGACCTTGCCCTTGCCGTCGCGGAGCCAGTAGCCGGAGTCGCGGGCGATGTTGAGCTTGCCCTTCGGATCGGTGGCGAGGCAGTGGCGGCCGGTCTTCTCGTGCGTGCCGGAACCGAAGACGGAGCCGTCGTTCTGCGCGACGTGGAAGTCGATCGTCCACGGGCGGAGCGCGTCGGTGAGCTTGACCATCGCGGCGTGGAAGGCGGCGGGTTCGTAGTGATAGTTCTTCGGGACGATGCGGTGCGCCTCGGCGTTGGCGCCGAGCGTGTAGAGGTGCGTGTGCGACATGTCGGCCTGGAAGCCGACGACCTTGGGCATGGCGGTCTCTTCGAGAAGGTTCACCATGTGCTTCCACGAATGCATGCCGCCCCAGCAGATCTCGCCTTCGGCGGCGAGGCGCTCGCCTTCGCCCTTGGCGATCTTGCCGGCTTCGCGGAAAGTCTGCGCGATGAGCTTGGTGGTGCCCTTCGGGTCTTTGTCCCAGGCGGTGACGCCGGTGGCGCTGTCGATGCGGACGACGCCGTAGGGGCGCACGCCGTGCTCGCGGAGTTTCTTGGCTATGCGGATGGCCTTGCG
>JAPLTR010000892.1 GCA_026398065.1 Verrucomicrobiota bacterium
GGGTGCCGGCGGCGACCCCGAGGGTGAGTGTGTTGGCGCCGCCGTTCGGGTTGGCGAAGACCCCGCCATAAGTGAGCGTGCCGCCGGGGGCGTTGGCGAGCGAGAGCGAGAGGGAGGAGCCGGACTTGAAGCCGCTGGTGGCCGTGCCCGTGGCGGCCAGCAGGGCGATATCGGACGCGGTGAACTCGCCGGTGCCGCCGGCGTTGAGGACCACGCCCGCGCCGGAGTTCACCGTGAGCTTGCCGGCACTCCAGGCGGTGGGGTCGCCGTTGTAGAGCGAGGCCGACGTGGCGAGGGTCAGCGTGCCGGAGCCGACCGTGAGGGAGCCCGTGTGGGTGTTGGTGCCGGTGAACTTCACGGCGCCGGTCGTGGTCACCGAGCCTGCGCCGGAGATCGCACCGGCATACGTGTAGAGCGGAAAGCTACTGCGGGCGAAGACGAGGCTGGCCCCGCTGGCGACGGAGATGTCGCCCGCAACCGAGCCGACGGGCGCGCCGTTGCCGATCTGGAGCGTGCCCTCGGCGACCGTGGTGAGACCGGTGTAGGTGTTGTCGGCGGTGAGACGGAGCGTACCGGTGCCGAGCTTGACGAGGCCGAGGACGTTGGCCCACGGCGGCGAGGGCCGCGATGTTACCGGCGCCAAAGGAGGGCCCATTGAACGTGACGGTGGCACCGGGGTTCACGACGAGATGGGTGGCATCCCAGTACGCCGGGTTGCCGCCGTTGAGCGAAGTGACGGAGGCGAACGCCAGGGCGCCGGCATTGACCGTGGTGGTGCCGGTGTAGGGGTTGTTGCCGGACAGCGTGAGCGTGCCGGTGCCAGACTTGATCAGGGAACCGGTGGAGGTGATGTTGCCGGTGTAGGTGACGGCATCGTTGCGGTTGAAGATCAGGACGCCGGCGTTCTGGACGTTGCCGGAGAGGGAGCCGGTGGTGCCGTCGCCGATTTGAAGCGCGCCGTCGCTCGCCACGATTGTGCCGCTGGTGTGGGTGTTGTTGCCGGTGAGGACCAGCGTGCCCGGACCGTTTTTGGTGAACGTCAGGGCGCCGGACAGGGCCGTCGCGAGGGTGACCGCGCCCCCGGCGTCGGAGACGGAGAGCGCGAGTCCGGAACCACTCTGGAAGTTCGCGCCGGCGAGCACGGAGGCGATATTGGCGGCGGTGAATTCGCCGGTCCCGCCGACCTTGAACCCGGCGGTTCCGCCGGAGCCTACCTGAAGCAGGGCGGGGCTGGGGAGCGAAACGACCTTCTCGAACAGCAACTGGCCACCGGAAATGGTCGTACCGCCGGTGTAGGTGTTGGTGCCGGAAAACGCACTCGAGCCTTCCGATTGATACACCGAGCCGGTGCCGGAAATATCACCCGCATAGGAATTTCCCGTGCCGCTGAAAGCCAGGGAGGCGTTATTGACGATGTTGCCGGGGATCGGGCTGGTGCCGCTGGAGGCGATCCAGAGCGAGCCGCCGGTGACCGTGGTGAGGCCGGTGTAGGTCTGGTTGCCCCTGATCACGAGCTGACCGCTGCCGTCCTTGATGAGACCGCCCGTGCCGGAGATCACGCCGGAGAAGCTGATCGAGGTGTGCTCCCACGCGGTGGTGAGGGTGCCGGACCCGAGGGTGACATTGCCGGTGCCAGAGAGGGAGCCGACGGTGTCGGAGACGTTGTTCAGATCGAAGGTGGCGCCCGAGGCGACGGTGAGGGCGGTGGTGTCGGAAAGCCGGCCGGAGCCGGAGAGCTGGAGCGTGCCCGCGGATACGGTGGTGGCACCCGAGTACGTGTTGGCGGCGGTGAGGGTGAGCGTGCCGGTGCCGGACTTGGTGAGCGAGCCGGCGCCCGAGACGATGCCGTCGTAGGTGACCGAACTGTTGCGATTGAAATTCACGATCCCGGAGTTGGCGATATCGCCCGCGAGGGAGCCGGCGGACCCATCGCCGATTTGCAGGGTGCCGGAGGTGACCGTGGTGCCGCCGGTGTAGGTGTTGGCCCCGGATAGGACGAGGGTGCCGGTGCCGGTTTTCACGAGCGCGCCGCCGCTGCCCTGGATTACCCCGGCGAAGGTGGTGGAGGTGTTGTCGCCGCCGACGGTGAGGGTGCGGCCGGCGGTGTTGAAGAGTTCGACGATGCCGCCGGTGCCGGCGAGGGAGCCGATGGTCTCGTTGGCGGTGCCGAGCTTGAACGTGCCAGCGTTGACGGTGACGGGGAGGGTGTCGACGAGCGTGGTACCGGAATTGCCGAGCTGGAGGGTGCCGGCGTTGACGGTGAGGCCGCCGGTGAAGGTGTTGGTGGCGGAGAGGGTGAGGGTGCCGGTGCCGGTCTTCACCAGCGTGCCCGTGCCGGAGATGGCCGCGCCGCGGGTGGTATTGAAGCCGTTGGTCTCGATCGTGCCGGTGCCCGTCACGACGACGGCGCGGCTGTTGGCGGTGCCGCCGGTATGGTCGGCGAGCGACGACAGGGTGAGCGCGCCGGTGCCGGTCTTGATGAATTTTCCGGCGCCGTTGAAATAGGCACCCCCGAGGGAGCTGTCGGAGTTGTCGCCACCGAGGGTGAGAGTGTGACCATTGAAGGCGAGGGTGAGGGCGCCGGAATTGACCAGATGGCCGGCGGTGATGTCGGTGCCGAGCGTCAGAGTGGAACTGCTCCCGGGGATCACCGCGACGTTGTTGCCGTTGATCCACGCCTGATAGCTGCCGGTCGCGTCGGTGGGTGGCGCCACCGAGGTCCAGCGCGCCAAGGTCGTGTTCCACGTGCTGCTGCCGCCGCTGGCGACCCCCGAGCCGTTGGCATCCCAGTAGAAAGTGGTCTGCGCGGAGAGCGGCCGGGTGGCAAAGGCGAGGAGCAGGGTCACGAGGGCCGCGAGGGCGAAGAGCAGGGTGCCGAAGGTCGAGGGGGGAAGACGAGGCGGGCGCATCATGTGCGGACTCTAGCGAAGCGAACATTAACGGCGGATTAATGGGGGCACGGAGACGGAGATTTGTTGGCGATGGGCGATTTTTTGGCGGCTTCATCGGAGATTAATGTTCGGTGGCGTAGAGTGGGAGGGTGACACTGTATCCAGATTCAACCGTGGAGGGAAAAACGGAGGCGTGTCTTTGCGCCCCGGCCATGCTAGGCACAGGGGGCATTGAGATGAGGCTCCTCGTGGTCGAAGATGAACCGGATCTGCTGGCGGGCGTGGTGCGGGCGCTGCGCCAGCAGGGCTATGCCGTCGACGCGGCGGCCGACGGGGAGGATGGACTGCACAAGGCGCAGACGGTGGATTACGACGCCATCGTGCTCGATGTGATGCTGCCGCGGCTCGATGGGTGGGCGGTGCTCGCGCGATTGCGCGACGCCAAGGCGACGCCGGTGCTGATGCTCACCGCCCGCGACCGGACGGCGGACCGGGTGCGCGGACTGGACGGCGGGGCGGACGACTACCTGGTGAAGCCGTTCGACGTGGCGGAACTGCTCGCCCGGGTGCGGGTGCTGGTGCGGCGCGGCCGGCGGGAGCCGGGGGTGGCGATGAACCTGGGCCCGGTGAGGATCGACACGGCGGCGCGCACCGTCACGCAGGCGGGCGCGACGGTGGCTCTGACGGCGCGCGAGTACGCGGTGCTGGAGTATCTCGCGCGGCATCGCGGCGAAGTGGTCACGCGCACCGTCCTGTATGAACATCTTGGTGACGACAGCGACGACACGCTTTCGAACGTGATCGACGTGCATATCTCGAATTTGCGCAAAAAACTCGGGGCGACGCTGATCGAGACGCGACGCGGGCATGGCTACGTGATCGCATGAGACCGGCGGCCGCACCGACGATGAGCTGGAGCGGCGGGCCGTCTACCTGAGCGATGCAGCGGACCGGGGCAACCCGCCGGCACCGACGTCTCCACCGCCGCCCCGTCCGGGAAAAGCGCCGCCGGGAGGCCGCCGGCGCCCGAGCCTGGACCAGGTGCTGACCCCGGCGGACGAGGCGCGGGGATTCTATTTCGCGGTGTGGCGGATGAACCAGGAACCGAAGTTCTTCGCCTCGGCGGGAGCGCCGCCCGACATACCGGTGCCGCCGGACGAGATCCCCAAGGGGCAGCGGCAGCGGGGGATGTTTCGCGAGGTGTTTGTCACCTCAAACCCGGGCGACGCGGTGCTGGTAGGGCGCTCGATCGCGGCGGACCGTGCGGAACTGCACCGGCTCGGCCTGATGCTGGCCGGAGGCGGGCTTGCTATTTTTGCCGTCACGCTGCTCATCGGCGGCTGGCTCGTGCAACGGGCGCTGCGGCCGATCCGGGACATCAGCGACGCGGCGGCGAAAATCGCGGCGGGCGATCTGGCGCGGCGGATTGACACGCGCGACACGGAGAGCGAGCTCGGGGCAATGGCCCGGGTGCTGAACGAGACGTTACGCGGCGCATGAGCTGCGCACGCCGGTGACGGTGATCCTCACCCACGTCCAAAACGCGCTCGCGGAGGGCGGATTGTCGGAGGCGCAGCGTGAGGCGTTCGAGGCGTGCCAGCGGGCGGCGCAGCGGATGCGGCGGATGATCGAGTCGTTGCTGCAGCTCGCGAGGCTGGACGCCGGACAGGAGAAGGGGCGACAGGAGAGGGTTGATTTGGCGCAGATCGGGGGCGAGTGCCTGGAGCTGATGCGACCGCTCGCGGCGGCGCGGAGGATCGTGATCAGCGAGGAGTGGGTGGCGGCGGAGTGCCACGGCGATGCAGGGCAGCTCGGGCAGGTCATCACCAACCTGATCGGCAACGCGATCCATCATGGCCCCGAGGGCGGCGAGGTGCGGGTGAGCAGCGGCGCGGACGAGTCGGGCGCGTGGGTGGTGGTGAAGGACAACGGGCCGGGCATCGCGCCGGAGCACGCGGCGCATATTTTCGAGCGATTCTACCGCGTGGACAAGGCGCGTACCGGAGCGGCGGGGCGCACGGGTCTCGGGCTCGCGATCTCTCAGGCGATCGTCGCGGCGCACGGGGGCAAAATCTCGGTCGAGAGCGCGGCCGGAAAGGGCGCGACCTTCACGGTGCGCGTACCTCGGGGGACAAGGCCGGATACTTCCGCCGACTGAACTACATCCGCGTCAGCGTGCGGAGGCCGAGGAGGTGGAGGCCGGTTTCCAGCGTGAGGAGCGTGCGGGCGCAGAGCAGCAGACGGCGGGCGCGGACCGCGGGGTCGTCGACGAGGACTTTGTCGGCGGTGTTGAACGTGCTGTAGTCGCCGGCGAGCTCGTACAGGTACATGCAGAGGAAGTGCGGGCGCAGGGTGTCGCCGGCGAGGCGGAGGGCGTCGGGGAATTTCGCGAGCTTGCGCGCGAGGTTGATCTCGGCGGGCGTTGCCAGGCCGGTCGCGGCGGCGTCGAGGGTGCGGTCGGTCGGTGCGACGCCGGCCTTGCGGAAGATCGAGTGGATGCGGGCGACGGCGTAGAGGAGGTAGGGCGCGGTGTTGCCGTCGAGGGCGAGCATCTTGTCCCAGGAGAAGACGTAGTTGCTGCTGCGGTTCTGCGAGAGGTCGGCGTACTGGACGGAGGCGATGCCGACGGTGCGCGCGATGGCGCGGCATTCCTCGTCGCTGAAGCGGTCGGTTTCGCGCTCGGCGTTTTTCGCGGTGACGATGGCGTAGGCGCGCTCCTCGGCCTCATCGAGGAGGGCCTTGAGCTTGATCACACCGCCATCGCGGGTCTTGAGGGCCTTGCCGTCCTCGCCGGTGACGGCGCCGAAAGTGACGTGGTGTAACTCGGGCAGGCGGTAGCCCTTCGCGGCGAACCATTTTTTGACCGTGAGGAAAAGCTGCTCGAAGTGGTCGCCCTGGCGGAAATCGGTGACGACGACGATGCCGTCGGCCTTGAAGTGCTCGGTGCGGTAGAGCGCGGTGGCGAGGTCGGTGGAGGCGTAGCCGCTGGCACCGTCGGCCTTGCGGACCATGAAGGGATTGGGGCGCTCGGTGTTGCGGCTGAAGCGCGGGTGCTCGTCGTGGAAGACCACGAGCGCTCCGTTGCTGTCCTCGGCGAGCTTGGTCTCGACGAGCTCAGAGTATACGCGGCCGACCTTGTCGTTGTAGAACGACTCGCCGAGGTTGTGGTCGAAGGTGATGCCGAGGCGGTCGTAGATCTGCTGGAAGGCGGCGAGGCTGACCTCGGAGAATTTTTTCCAGAGGGCGACGTTGGTCGGGTCGCCGTTTTGGAGGGCGACGAGTTCGTTGCGCGCCTCGTCGAGGGCGGGGGAGCCCTCGGGGGTGGCGTCGTTGCCGAGCTTGTAAACGCGCTCGAGCTCCTCGATGGCGTCGGCGGCGAGGGCGTCGGGGTTGGCCCAGCGCTTGTAGCCGTAAATGAGCTTGCCGAACTGCGTGCCCCAGTCGCCGAGGTGGTTGTCGCGGATGACGCGGGCGCCGGTGAAGGCGAGGAGGCGGCAGATCGCCTCGCCGATCACGGCGGAGCGGAGGTGGCCGACGTGCATCTGCTTCGCGGTGTTGGGCGAGGAGTAGTCGACGACCCAGGTCTGGCCAGCGTGCGCGGCGGCGGCCCCGGCGGTCAGCGCCTCGCGGGTGGCGTAGGCGCGGAGCCAGGCGAGGAGGGTGGCGGGCTTGAGGGTGAAATTGATGAAGCCCGGGCCGGCGATGGTGACGTCGTACGACTCGCGGACGGACGAGGGGAGGGCGGCGACGAGCTGTTCGGCGGTGGCGCGGGGGTTGAGCTTGCGGGCCTTGGCATAGCCGAGGGTGCCGTTGGCCTGGAAGTCGCCGTGCTTGGGATCGGCGGTGCGCATCTCGGGGGCGAAAGCGGCGGCATCGGCGAGGCCGGCCGTGGCGGCGGCGGTCTTGAGGGCCGTGTCGAGATCGGCGGCGAGATGGAAGGCGACGTGCATCGCGCCAAGAGAACCGGATGCGGTGCGCGGCTAGCAAGCGTGGAGTTGGGCGGGCGGGGGTGCGGAGTGGCAGGGGAGGCGGGCCGGCGTGGGGGGGCGCAAGTAGGATCGACGGTCCGGGCGGAAGTGGCCCTACTAAGGCGGCCCCGCTATTGGCTTGGCATCGAAAGCGCTTGGAGGAGGCTAACCTGACACACGATGGACGCACACCTGATGGAATTTCTCGGCATGATGCTCCGCTGGCTGCACATGATCGCGGGCATCGCGTGGATCGGCTCGTCGTTCTATTTCATCTGGCTCGACAACTCGCTGGAGGCTCCGCCGGAAGGCTCGGACGCGAAGAAGAAGGGCGTGTCCGGCGAGCTCTGGGCGGTGCATGGCGGCGGATTTTATAATCCCCAAAAATACGCGGTCGCACCGGCTTCGCTGCCGCAGACGCTCCACTGGTTCAAGTGGGAGGCGTACACGACCTGGCTCTCGGGCACGGCGTTGCTGGTGGTGGTCTATTGGTTAAGGGCGGGGTCGATGATGATCGACCCCTCGGTCGCGACCTTGAGCGCGGCGCAGGCGGTAGGCATCGGCGCGGCGAGCATGATCGGCTCGTGGTTCATCTATGACGGGCTCTGCCGGTCGCCGCTCGGAAAGAACGATGCGGTGCTGGGCGCGGTGGTGTTCGGGCTTTTTATCGCGCTCGCGTGGGGGCTCGGACAGGCGTTTGGCCATCCACGTCGGCACGGCGATCGGGACCATCATGGCGGCGAACGTGTTTTTCGTGATCATCCCGGGGCAAAAGAAGATGGTCGATGCGATGCGCGCGGGGCAGTTGCCCGACCCGATCTATGGCAAGCGGGGCAAACAGCGCAGCGTGCACAACAACTACTTCACGCTGCCGGTGCTATTCATCATGATCAGCAACCACTACGCCTCGACCTATAGCCACAAGCACGCGTGGGCGGTGCTGGTGCTGATCTCGGCGGCGGCGGTTTCGATCCGGCATTTCTTCAACCGCCGGCACAAGGGTGTGGTTGACTGGCGCTTCCCCGCGATCGGGGCGGTGCTGCTCGGCGTGGTGGCGTGGTGGACGGCGCCCCAGGCCCTGAAGCTTCCGAAGGTGAACGGACCGGTTACTTTCGATCAGGTGCGCGGAATCATGGGCCAGCGCTGCGTGACCTGCCATTCGCCGACCCCGACCTTTGCCGGCATCGCGCAGCCGCCCGCCGGCGTGCTGCTGCACACCCCGGACGCTATCGTGGCCAACGCCCAGCGCATCTACCAGCAGGTGGCCGTCACGGGCATCATGCCGCTCGGGAACGTCACGCAAATGACGCCGGAGGAACGAGCGATCGTGGCGGCGTGGATTGCGGACGGCGCGAAGGTTAAGTAACCGATTAGGGAAACTTTTTCCCGCCGGGAAGGGCACGGGCGAGTGGTGGTTATCCCCAATCTGTGCTATGGTAGGGTATGGGCGGAGAGTTTCCGGGGACAACCCCCCGGGTGATGACAGGGGAGCCGGGCGTTTTAGGCTCGACTTCTTCCCTGAATTTCCTTGGCTCGCAAACTTTTCCGCGCAGCGGGCCACAGCCCGTTTCTCCTCACACACTACTCATGACAAGCAAACGAAACATCCCAACCCGTCGGTTTATCAAGCCTACTTTCGAGTTCTTGATCGAAAAGAAGCGCGACGGCGGCGAGTTTACCCAGGAAGAAATCCGCTACATCATCGACAGCACCCTCGATGGCGAAATGCCGCAGCACCAGCTGGCTGCGTTGGCGATGGCGATCTATTTCTCCGGGATGTCCGCGCAGGAGACGGCCGATCTGACCGAGGAGATGATGCTCTCCGGCGAAGTGATCGACCTTTCGCACATTGCGAAGCCGAAGATCGACAAGTACTCCACCGGCGGCGTGGGTGACAAGACCTCCCTCGTCCTCGTCCCCCTCGCGATGGCGTCCGGCGTCGTGGTTCCCATGATGTGCGGTGTCGAGCACGACTACGTCATTAACACCCTGGAGAAGCTCGCGGCCATCCCCGGTTTCAAAGGCAACCTGAACAACGAGCAGTTCTCCTCGCAGCTCGCGAAAATCGGCGGCGCGATCATCGCGCAGACCGAGGATCTCGCGCCCGTGGAAGCCAAGTTTTACGCGCTCCGCAAGGAGACCGGCACGATCCCGAGCCTCCCGCTCATCACCGGTTCCGTGCTTTCCAAGAAGCTCGCCGAGGGCTCCGAGGGCCTCGTGATCGACGTGAAGTGGGGCAACGGCTCCTTCATCAAGGACCTTGAGCAGGCCAAGCAACTCGCCCGCTCGATGACCCGCGTCGGCCGCTCGATGAAGCGCCGCTGTGTCGCGCTCGTGACCGACATGAACCAGCCGCTCGGCGACACCGTCGGCACTTCACTCGAAGTCAAAGAGGCGATCCAGCTCCTCAAGGGCGAAGGTCCGGAGGACATGAAGGAGCTCGTCCTCAAGCTCGGCATGGAAATCGTGCGCCTCGCCGGCGTCGCGGGCTCCACGCTCTCGGCCAAGCAGACCGTGCAGCGCCACCTCACCGACGGCTCGGCCCTCGAGAAGTTCAAGGACCTCATCAAGGCGCAGGGCGGCGACACCACCTTCATCGACCACCCGGAGAAATTCCCGGCGGCGAAGCACATCCGCAAGCTGCCCGCCCCGAAGCGCGGCTACGTCCATACGATCAACGCCGCGATGATCGCGCACGGTGTGCACATCCTCGGCGCGGGCAAGAATGCCGCGGGCGACAAGATCGACCACTCGGTCGGGGTTTCGGAAATCAAGAAGGTCGGCACCCAGGTCAAGCAGGGCGAGCCGCTCATGATGATTCACTACAATGACGAGGCGAAGCTCGAGCAGGCGCTCGACCATTTCAAGAACGCCTACCGTCTGGCCCCGAAGCGCCCGACGCCCCCGCCGCTCATCTTGCGCATGCTTTACCCCCGCGCGCGTCGCCGGCTGCTGTTTTGGATTTCCACCCTCGCCCTCCTGGCGGGCGGACTGCGGGCCGAGCCCTATCGCGACGCGGCGTCCGGTACCGTGTTTCCGGATACGGTGGGTGGGCTGCGGCTGGGCCGGGCCGAGCCGTACGAAACGGAGCCGGGGCAGGGCGGCGTGGCCGTCACCTATCTGAGCGCGGGGGCGCCGGTCACCGTGTACCTCCGCCGCCTGCCGGTGGACTCCGGGCTGTCGACGGCGGACGCGCTGAAGGAGTCGCTGGACGGGATCAGGGAGCTCGAGACCGCCGGGAGCTATCGGGACGTGAAGATTTCGCTGCTCGGCGAGGGAGACCTGCGGGCCGGCTGGGCCGGAGCCTCCTTCACCGCGAGGCAGGACGGGAAGTTTCTCCGGTCATGGACCTACTGCCGCGTGCGCCCCGGATTTCTGTACAAGGTGCGGGCGAGCTCGGGCAGCGCAACGAATGAGAAGCTCTCCGCCGACGTGGCCGCGGGCGCCGA
>JAPLTR010000396.1 GCA_026398065.1 Verrucomicrobiota bacterium
CCGGTCCGGGAGCAGCCCGTGGCCCGCGAGCGCCTCGAAGTCGCTGCCCTCCTCCAGCGTGCGGCCGACGGCCTCCAGCGCCGTCTGCTCCCGGCACCAGTCGCCGAACCCGCCGAGGCGCCACTCCGAGAGGTTCTGGGCCGTCACGGCCCGCCCATCAAAATCCTCGGCGAGGACCGCCTTGGTTTCCGGCTGCTTGTTGAGCCACGCCAGCAGGCGCGGGCCGGGCTC
This sequence comes from Verrucomicrobiota bacterium, assembly GCA_026398065.1. Classification (GTDB taxonomy): domain Bacteria; phylum Verrucomicrobiota; class Verrucomicrobiia; order Opitutales; family Opitutaceae; genus GAS368. The sequence continues at coordinate 232 of JAPLTR010000396.1, forward strand.
CCCCTCGAGGAGCCGGCGGTTGAGGGTGTCGCGCAGGGCGCGCGGAAGGCGGGCGATCTTGCCGGTGCGGGTCATGGTCGTAGGTAGTTTATTATTGGATACGTTGGTTTGACTGAACAAAAAGACATGGTCCGGTAGGGACGCACCTCCGGGGCGTCCTCAGGGCAAAACACTTCACCGGAGGTAACCGAGGAAACCGAGCCGAGCCCTCGCCCGCCCGCGCCTCCGTTCCCTTCGTTTCCTCCTTAAGCAGTCCGGGCCGGAGCGACCTCCCCTCGCCCCGCACGGTGACGAAGCAATCCAGCTGGATCGCCACGGCGCGCTTCGCGCCCCTCGCGATGACAATCCTCCAAAGGCCAGGAAGGAAACCGAGCGCACGCCTCCCCAGCCGCCGTCCGCCGCTCCGTTCTCTTCGTTTCCTCCTGTAAGAAATCCGGCCCCACCGAACACCCCGATCCGCCCGCGGATGCCGCCGAAGGACGCGGATAAAACCCCAGCCACGCCCGGGCGGGTCAGTGTCAGCAGAGAGGAAAATGGCTGCGTCATCCCCGCATCCTATCGCTTTCCGCCCCGCCCGTCACCCCGTCCATTCCTTCCATTCCCTCCATTCCACAAAATTGCACGCAAAGGTGGGATTTCCCGCTTCTCGTCCGCCTTCACCACCCGCCGGCATCGCGTGCACCCCACGAACAATTCAATCCATGAGTTGCTGTGCTACAGTGCGCTATGCCCCGTAACCAGCTGCGACGAATCTGAATCCGGCATTGCCACACCGACTATGAGCGAATAGCACTGTTCGGCAAAATATGTTCTCGAAATTGCGTGAGCACATGATGCGGCCCCAGCGCGAGATCGATGTGATTTTCGCCCGTCGGGATCCGCTGAGCGACGTCGATTTTTACGCGAGGCAATTTTCCGCTCGGCGACGTCGCGAAAGAGGTTGTCTATGGAGTGAGGCAGGAACTTTTGGCGCTGAGAGGGTTATCTACCCCGGTCGACATGCGGTTAGTTCAACCGGAAGACCGATTCGCCGCCGCACTTCAGTTCGATTCGCTTCTAGACTTGGAATTGATTTGTGGGATTGAAAAGCGATTTAACGTCAAACTCGCCAACGGCGACATTCGCACGATCGTGACGATCGCTGATATGATACGACTGCCGTGGAGTTTCTTGACCACGTCAAAGCAGGACGAAGCGAGGTCGGACTTTGCACGATTTATCGGGATGCGGACGAACTCGCATTTCTGAAGGGCTTGAACATCGGCGGAGAGGTTCTTGAAGTCGAAGACGGTGCTGACCAATGAACAACGAGGCTGACCAATCGCCCCGACCGGCGTCCGGTCTGGCCCCCGGCCGCGGCGGACCGCCACGCCGCGCAGAGCCGCCATGAAAGACACCTACTGGCACGTCATCGCCTGCATTGCCGGTGCGGGGGTGGTACTCTTGCTGGCCGCCTATTCCGCGCAAGTCAGTTTGCGACGGCGGTTGGCGCGCGGCGCCTTGCTGCCCGCAAGCCGGAGCATCTGGACGCGCGACCTCTTCGAAAATCCGCTTGGGCGCGTCGTGCGTCGATGGGTTTTTCCCACGGTGTTGATCGGAGCGGGCCTGCTCGAAGCGCTCACCGGGACGGCTCGGTGGAGCGGTTTCGACTACCATGGGTTTGATGCCGTCTGCATCGGGTTGGGCACGATTTCCATCGGCGTCGCGCTCTTCGCGATCTACTCAGGTCCCGCGCCCGCCGGCAAACCCGGGAAGATCAGGTCGGTGGTGCTCATGATCGCCAACGTGAGTTTCATTGTCAGTTTCGCCACGGCGCTTTTCAGAAATATCTGAGAGGAGAGGGCCAACCAGTCCGCCACGGATAGGGCTCCCGCGCGGCGTCAGGTGTTGGGTTTGGGCTGGGCCGCGAACGGCCCTTCGCCCCGTGACGCCAAACCTTCAGGACCGAATTTCCTGCTTCGCCAGCACCCTCGGCATCGACTTCCACCCCGCCGCCGCGACAGCACTCGACCGGCGTCTCACCCGCCCGACAGAGCCAGCCTGCCCTGCCGGGGAAATTCGGACCGCTCCCACCCCGGACTAAAACCCGCCTTCATTTTCCCCCTCAGGTGCCGATGAATCCAGTGTTTAACTGCTGATAACAGCACGGTTGTAACACCCTACTTAAGATAGGGTATTACACCTATTTTACTGTTGCCAGCCGTCCCTTGTGCCGATTAGATTGAGTTCAAGAAAATGATCCCCTCGCGGCTCAAGCGCACCGTGTCCGTCCCCGCTCTCCTGCGGCTGGGCTTCGCTGTCCTGTTTTGCGCGCTGACCGGCCTCGCCCGCGCGCAGTTCACGTACGCCGAGGATTTCAAAAACTCGACGGCTCCCGGCTGGGTCCTCAACCACGCGGGCAATTCCACTCCGGGCGCGGTGCTCACGTCGGGCACG
>JAPLTR010000548.1 GCA_026398065.1 Verrucomicrobiota bacterium
ACCGTCCTCGGGGATCGGGGGCACCGGATAGATCCGCAGGTCGCGCTGGGCCGTCACGTCGAGCACGATCCGCCCCACGCTGCGCAACAGTCCGGTCGTATAGGCGGTCCGCGGATCGATCCCCACCTCCGGCGCGAGGGCCTCCATGACGAGCGCGGAGAAGAGGGAGTTTTCCCGCAGTTTCCGGGGCGAACTCGGGTAGAACCGCATCGGCACATCGGCGAGTTGCAACATGCTGGCGACGCTGATCAGCCGGAAAACCTCGCTGAAGCCCACGCGCGCCAGCGCCTCCTCCAGCGCACCGACCGGTTCACCGCGGCTGAACATCACACCGTTCGCGATCCGGATCACGCGGGCCGTGAGCGCAACGTCGCGTCGCAACAGCGGCGTGACCTGGTCGAGGTCGTTGTTGGGATCGCGCAGGATGTGCTGCAATTCGCTCAGCACCTTCGGCGCCCCGGGAAGGGAATCGGCGACTTTCAGGAGGCGATCGCGGCTGATGAGAGGGGCGGTCTGCATGGCGGAAACGGTGGTCGTGGCGGGAGGCGTTGAATTCACGACCCGTTGGATTTTGGACGGTTAACCGTGGATTTACATTCTATCGGCACGGAAACGCGCGTGCCCCCACGCATTTATTGTCTTATTTATGGGCATTTAAGACCGGTGCCGCCCGCTCGGACGGCGGCGGGCCTGCGGTGGCGGGAGCCGGACAGGAAAACGCCGCGGGTGACCGTTCACCTCGCGGCGGTGGGACCAGACAGGCTGACGGCAACGGGTGAATCAGGCGTGCACCGCGTGCTCCGCGGGAGCCGGATGGCCATCGGTGTGGCCATGGGCCGCGCCGTCCGCCGCCGCCTGCAACGTCTCGTGCTGGCCGGGCGTCAGGAGGGCGAGGATCTGCGCATGCGTGGCCTCGTGGTGCTTCTTCTCCTCGGCGCAGCGGGCCGCCTGGACCTTGGTGAGCTCCGAGATCTTGGCCTTCTGGTCGTCCGTCAGCTGCAGGGAGCCGACGAGCTGCAGGGCCTCCTCGAGGCGGTGCACGGCGCAGTTGGCATCCGCGCCGGCCATGGGCGACGGCGTGGAACCGGAATCCGCCGGGGCGGCGGTGCGGGAGGGAGGGCTGGCTTTGACGCCGGGCGCCGGCGCGATGCGGACGTTGGGGGAGGTGTTCGCTTTGACGTTGGGCGGAGTGCCGGCCCTGACGTTGGGCGAGGCGACGGGAGAGGTGGGAACGGTGGATTTTTGTGGAGAGACCATTCGGCGAGCATGGACCGGAGGCCGCGGCGGCGATATGGGGTCTTGAAGGCGGATGAGGCAGACGGCGCCGCGGCCGCTCACTCCGGCAATTCGTAGATCTCGACCAGCGCGTCGCCGGCCGCGCCGCCCACGCCGGAGACCTGCACGGTGTAGCCGCCGGGCGCGAGGGACAGGATGAGCGCGGCGTCCTTGGAACTGTTCGCGAGGGCGAAGGCCCCGACGGCCTGAAAGCTCGCGCCGAGGGCCGCATCCCCGCCCCAATTGTCGTTCGTGGCGAGAGCGCTCTGGGCGCCGGCGCGGATGACCTCAAGCTGGGGGTCAGCCAGCACACCGGTCCGGCCAAACGCGCTCAACCCGGGCCCGATCGCCCGGATGAGGAGCCGTTTCGCGGTGTTCCCCGAGAGGACGAAACCGGCGACGAGCATTTTTTCGCCCGGACCGACGGGAGCGAGCGCCGACACATTCGTCAGCCGTCCGCCGCCACCCGGATCGGCATCGTAGATCTCGACCAGCACCGCGCCCGCCGGGGCCGCGCCCCGCGACTGCACGATGGCCGAGTAGCTGCCGGGGCCAAAGCTCTGGAGCACCGCAGCGTCGTTGCTCGCCGCCGGCAGGCTGAACGCCCCGACCCGCGCGGTCGCCACGGCGACGTCCGCGGCGTTGATCGCCCGGTCCCAGCCTTCGTTCGTCGCGAGCGAGGTCTGGCTGGCATAGAGGCCCAGGCCGGGACGCGCGAGCACCGGGTCCAGGCCAAACTGCCCGAGGGCCGGCCCGACGGCCCGGATGAGGAGGCGTTTGCCAGCCCCCGGGGCGACAAACCCCACGGTCAGCTCCGGACTGGTCGCGGAGAGGGCGGAGAGAATGGACAGGTTGACGATCCGGCTCGCCAGCACGGTGACCGTGACCGGGAGGCTGGTGACCGAACCGGCGGCATTCGTCGCGGTCACGGTATAGCTGCCACCATCGCTCTCGGCGGCGGCGGCGACAGTGTAGATGGCGCCCACCGCGCCGGAGATGACGACGCCGTCTTTCCGCCATTGCAGCCTGCCGACCGCCACCACGTAGTCCGGGGCCGCCGCGAAACGACTGATGGCATTGTTGGTGGGGCGTTCCTCCAGTCGCCAGGTGCGGCCATCCAGCGAGGAGAGGATCGCACCCTCATAGGTGCCCGCCACCCAGCGGTCGCTGAGACGCTGCACACAGAGTGGCGTCCCCCGATAAGGCGAGCGCACCCCGGTCCATTGGTTGCCATCGGCGGAGACCTGCAGGGCGTCGGTGGCCACCAAGGCGCTTCCTTCAAAGACATTGCCGCCGCTGTTGGTGGCGGCCACCCAGAGACCGTTGTAAAACGCGAGGTCGTTCACCGATGTGGAGCTGGCCAGCGTGATGCCCGTCCAATTCACGCCATCGAGGGAGCGTTGCACCGGACCGCTGAAGTACGACAGGGAGAGGAAGAAGCCGCCGTTGACATAGCGGATCGCGGAATAGGTGTTGGCGGCGGTGCCCGCCTGGACCGACCACGTCACCCCGTCCGGGGAAGTCATCGTGCCGCTGCCGACGACGACGAACCGTCCCGCCCCGTAGGCGACACCCGCCCACGAGGTGACGACGGGGTGCACGGCGCGCTGCCAGGCGACGCCATCATCCGAATACACCACCACGCCCGCCGTGCCCACGGCGACAAACCGGCCGCCGCCAAAGGCGATCTGCCGCAGGATCGATCCCCGCACGCCGCTCGTCTGTTCCTGCCAGTTCCAGCCGTCCGCGGAGGTGTAGACCGCGCCGATCCGCCCCTGGTTGATCCCGGGAATGTCCTGGTTGGTGGCCTTGTCGCCCACGGCGACAAAGAGTCCGTTGCCGTAAACGACGTCGGAAAAGTGCGGCCGGTCGGCCGGCTGGGTGAGGCCGGTCCAGGCCACGCCATCCGTGGTTTCCGCGATCAGGCCTCCGCTGCCGAAGCCCAGAAACCCCGTGTCCGTGGTCAGGAGCGATTTGATGGAATCAAGGCGGGTGATCGAAGCGGTCGCGGGAAAGGGCTGCGCCGTCCAGGTCAGCCCGTCGGCCGACGAAAACACCGAGGCGTTGTTGCCGGTGATCGTGAAGCCGTTCACGCCGACGCCGAGGAAGCGGCCGTTGCGATAGCCCAGGGCGTACAAGGTCGCGCGCTGGCCCAAAGAGTCCTCGGTCCAGGCCGAGCCGTCGGTGGAGGTGAGCATCGTGCCGTCCATCCCGGAAACCACCCAGCGGGTGGCCCCACGGACTCCGGCATAGAGCCAGCTCGAACCGGTCCAGACCGTGCGCCACGTCACCGCATCGGCCGACACCATCAGGATCCCGCCGCCGCCCGCGACATACTGGCCGTTGGCGAACGCGACGAATTGCATCTGGAAGCCGCGGCGATCCACGGTTTGCCGGGCCCAGGTGCGTCCGTCGGTGGAGGTGATGACATTTTCGCCGAGGCCGATGTCGCGCGACACCGCGACGAACCGGCCGCCGCCGTAGGTGATGCCGTTGATGTCGGGCGCGAGGCTCCCGGAATAGGGATGCCGTTCCGCGGCCCAGGTGACACCGTCGGCGGATGACAGGATCGTGCCCTGCTCGCCCACCGCCACAAAGCGCCCGGCCCCGTAGGCCGCCCCATACAGCGTC
>JAPLTR010001001.1 GCA_026398065.1 Verrucomicrobiota bacterium
GCCGGCACCCGCGGCGGCCGCTTCTTTGTCGATCCGCGCACGCAGGAGTACGCCGCCCACGACGAGGCCATTCACATTCTCTGCAAGGTCGAGACCCACAACCACCCCACCGCCATCTCACCGTTCCCCGGTGCCGCCACCGGCTCCGGCGGCGAGATCCGCGACGAGGGCGCCACCGGACGCGGCTCCAAGCCCAAGGCCGGCCTCGTCGGCTTCACCGTTTCCAACCTGAAGATCCCCGGTGCGATCCAGCCCTGGGAAAAGGACCACGGCAAACCCGGCCGCATCGTCTCCGCCCTCGACATCATGATCGAGGGCCCGCTCGGCGGCGCCGCCTTCAACAACGAGTTCGGCCGCCCTGCCATCAACGGCTACTTCCGCACCTTCGAGCAAAAGGTCCCCGCCGCCTCCGCCTCATCCGAACTCCGCGGCTACCACAAGCCCATCATGCTCGCCGGCGGCCTCGGCAACATCCGCGCCGACCACGTCAAGAAGGGCACGATCCACCCCGGCGACCAGCTGATCGTCCTCGGCGGACCCGCCATGCTCATCGGCCTCGGCGGCGGCGCCGCCAGTTCCATGGCCAGCGGCCATGGCAACGAGGACCTCGATTTCGCCAGCGTCCAGCGCGACAACGCCGAAATGGAGCGCCGCTGCCAGGAGGTCATCGACCGCTGCTGGGCCCTCGGCGACGACAACCCCATCTCCTTCATCCACGATGTCGGCGCCGGCGGCGTCTCCAACGCCCTCCCCGAGCTCGTCAACGACGGCGGCCTCGGCGGCAAGTTCCGCCTCCGCGCCCTCCCCAACGACGAGCCCGGCATGTCCCCGCTCGAGATCTGGTGCAACGAGTCGCAGGAGCGCTACGTCCTCGCCGTCCCCGCCGCGCGCCTCGTGATGTTTCAAAGCCTCTGCGAACGCGAGCGCTGCCCCTTCGCCGTCGTCGGCGAGGCCACCGCCGAAAAACAGCTCGTCCTCGAGGACGCCCATTTTAACAACCGCCCCATCGACCTCCCCCTCGAGGTGCTCCTCGGCAAGCCGCCGCGTATGCACCGCACGGATACGACGCAGCCCCGCCCGCAGCACGCGCTCGACCTCACCTCCCTCACGCCGCCCCCGTCCGGCCCGAAAAAACCGTTCTCCGCCGAGACCGCCGTCGCCACCGAGCGCGCCGCCCTGGCCGAGGCCATCCGCCGCGTCCTCGCCCACCCGACGGTGGCCGACAAGACCTTCCTCATTTCCATCGGCGACCGCACGCTCGGCGGCCTCATCGCCCGCGACCAGATGGTCGGCCCCTGGCAGGTGCCCGTCGCGGACTGCGCCGTCACCGCCGCCGCCTTCGATGTCTACACCGGCGAGGCCATGTCGATGGGCGAGCGCACGCCCGTCGCCGTCAACAACGCCGCCGCCTCCGCCCGCCTCGCCGTCGGCGAGGCCCTCACCAATCTCGCCGCCGCCCAGATCGGCGATATCGGCAAAGTAAATCTCTCCGCCAACTGGATGGCCGCCCCCGCGATCCCCGGCGATGGCGCCGACCTCTACGCCGCCGTCCAGGCGGTCGGCATGGAGCTGTGCCCCGCCCTCGGCATCACGATCCCCGTCGGCAAGGACTCGATGAGCATGAGCACCGTCTGGGAGGACCAGGCCACCAAGGAGAAGAAGCGCATCACCGCCCCCGTCTCCCTGATCGTCTCCGCCTTTGCCCCCGTCGCCGACATCCGCCTCACCCTCACCCCGCAGCTCCGTTATGATCTAGTCACGGAGAACACCGAGCAGGACACCGAGCCCACGGAGCCCAAGTCATCGGTCCGCTCCGTGACCTCTGTGCCCGCCTCCGTGAGCTCTGTGACTCAATCCGAGTCCGCCCCCATCGGCGACACCCTCCTCCTCCTGATCGACCTCGGCCGCGGCAAGCACCGCCTCGGCGGCTCCATCCTCGCGCAGACCGTTTCGCAGATGGGCGAGGCCACGCCCGACGTCGACAATCCGAAGGACCTGAAAAACCTCTGGAACGCGATCCAGCTCCTCGGCCGTCAGAAAAAACTCCTCGCCTACCACGACCGCTCCGACGGCGGACTCCTCGCCACTGTCGTCGAGATGGCCTTCGCCGGCCGCACCGGCGTCGACCTCGAGATTCCGCAGGGCCACGAGGTCTTCTCGTCGCTCTTCAATGAGGAGCTCGGCGCCGTGATGCAGATCCGCGCCGACGACCTCGACGACGTCTCGCTCACTCTCCGCGAGCACGGTTTCAAGGCCTGCACGACGCGCATCGGCACGCTCAACCGCACGCACACCTTCCGCATCACCCGCGGCGGCAAGGCGATCTTCGAGGAAAACCTCTTCGCCCTCCGCGCCATCTGGTCTGACGTCACCCGCCGCCTCGCCGCTCTCCGCGACAACCCCGCCGCCGCCGAGCAGGAGCACCAGCTCCGCCTCGACCCCAAGAATCCCGGCATCACGCCGAAGATCACGTTCGATCTCGGAACTCCCGGAGGGTTGCCCACGGAACACACGGAAGACACGGAAAAGAAAACCACGGCTTCGACGCCCTCCGGTTCATCCGCGCCCTCCGCGAAATCCGCGATCAAAACTCCGACTTCAGAATCCTCCGGTTCTTCCGTGTCTTCCGTGTATTCCGTGGGCCACTCCTCCGGAACCTCCTCCCGCCCGCCCATCGCCATTCTCCGCGAACAGGGCGTCAACGGCGAGGTCGAGATGGCCGCCGCGTTCACCCGCGCCGGCTTCAAGGCCATCGATGTTCACATGACGGACATCCTGAGCGGTCGCGTCTCGCTGAAAGATTTCCGCGGCCTCGCCGCCTGCGGCGGCTTCAGCTACGGCGACGTCCTCGGCGCCGGCGAAGGCTGGGCCAAGAGCATCCTCTTCAATGACCGCGCGCGCGCCGAGTTCGCCGCCTTCTTCGCCCGCGAAGACACCTTCGCCCTCGGCGTGTGCAACGGCTGCCAGATGATGAGCAACCTCCACTCGATCATCCCCGGCTCCGACCACTGGCCGCGCTTCGTTCAAAACCAGAGCGAGCGCTACGAGGGCCGCTACGTCTCCGTGAAGATCGAGAAGAGCCCGAGCGTCCTCTTCGCCGGCATGGAAGGCAGCGTGATCCCGATCGCCGTCGCGCACGGCGAAGGCTACACCGAGTTCGCCGACGCCGCCGCGATGGAGCGCTGCAGCCGCTCCGGCCTGGTCGCCGCCCGCTTCGTGGACAACCACCACCAGCCCACCGAGCACTACCCGCTCAACCCGAACGGCTCCCCGAAAGGCATGACCGCCCTCACAACGACCACGGGCCGCGTGACGATCATGATGCCGCACCCCGAGCGCGTCTTCCGCAGCGCCTGCATGAGCTGGACCCCCGGCACCTGGGGCGAAGACTCCCCGTGGATGAAACTCTTCCGCAACGCGCGGGCGTGGGTCGGATAGTTTCCGCCCTCCCATCCGACGATCCGCCGGCTCCGACCACCTTCCGTTCCGACCATGAATCCACTTCCACGGCGCGCGGAACCGCTGGCGCTGGCGCTGTTCGGACTGGCGGCGGTGATCCTCGCGTTTCGTTTCTGGACGAGCTTCTGCTTCTTTCCCTTCACGGAGTGGAACGACGTCCGCCTCGCGCCCACCTTCATGCTGTGGCACGGGGTGAACCCGTATCCGGCCCTGGCGTCGGGGCCAATCACGACCTGGACCTACGGCCCGGTCGGGCTCCTACTCAACCTCCCGGCCGTCCTCGGACGCGACCTCACCAGCGCGCTCTTCATCGCCGGCGTGCTCAATCTCCTGCTCGCCATCGTCCCCGCCGTGATCGCGGTGTTTGCCACCCCGACGCGCACGCCCGGCCCGTCCCTCGTCGACCGCGGGTGGGCGCTCCTCCTCTGCCTCGCGGTCTGGCCGACCGACAGCCTGCACTACACCCAGAGTGACAACGCCGCCATCGCCTTCGGCCTGCTCTCCTGCGTCCTGCTCCTCCACGCCCGGACCGGGCCGGCGAAGCTCCGCCTCGGCGCGGCGTTGTGCGCGGCGCTGGCCCTCTGGTCGAAGCAGACCGTCGTCGGCCTCATCGCCGGTCAGGTGCTCTGGCTCGGACTCACCGGCGGCCTGCGCGCCGCGGTGCGCT
>JAPLTR010000100.1 GCA_026398065.1 Verrucomicrobiota bacterium
CGCGCTCGGTCGGACCGTGATGGGGGTGCCCGGCCCGGTCACCAGCGCCGCGTCCCAGGGCGTGCACCAGCTGATCCGGGCCCGCAACGCCCTGCTCGTGACCGGTGATCAAAAGTACGTCGACGCCTGGCGCGCGATGGCCGACGCGGTCAATTCGCATGCACGCACGGTGGACGGAAAAAAGGAGTATCCGACGATGCATGGCGCCGACGGCTGGTACGGCTGGCAGACCACTCCGTGGAATGTGGGCGCGCTCGAGGTGTGGTACTGGTCGCAGCGCGCCGACGACCGCGCGCGGCTCGGGAAAAATGACTGGGCCGACTACCTCGAAGGGAAAAATCCCGACTATCCGACCAAAGTCCTGCAGCGCGACCTCGCCAGCATCGGACGCAAAGTGGCGGTCTTCCGGGCCGACGACAGCGTGCCGGAAAAACGGCTCGCGGACAACATGATGGACGCCAACCCCGCCGCGACGGCCGCGCTGGTGCAATTGATGTGGGGGGCCTTGGTACCCGGTCGCGACGGCGGCCTCATGAATGCGCGCGTGCGCTATTTCGACCCCGAGCGCAAACGGGCCGGCGTGCCGGACGAGGTCGGCGCGCTGGTCTCGGCGATGAGCGACACCCAGACCACCGTGACCCTCGTCAACCTGAGCAAGACCGAACCGCGCACCGTGATCGTCCAGGGCGGCGGCTATGGCGAGCATCGCATCGAAACGGTGGCGCAGGGCGGGAGCACGACCAAGGTCGGCGCCCCGACCTTTACGGTCCGCCTCGCCCCGGGCGCCGGCACCCGGCTCTCGCTGACCATGAAACGCCATGCGACCGTGCCCACCGTGGAGTTTCCCTGGGACCGATAACCCTCTCACCATGAAAGCACGACTCACTTTTCTCGCGGTCTGGCTGTGCGCCGGCGTCTGCGGCGCCTTGCTCGCGGCGGAACCGCCGCAGGTCATCGACCTGTGGCCCGAGGGCGTGCCCGACCTCAAGGCCGACGCCGGACCGGAGAAGGACGACGGCAACGGACGGTTCACCCAGATCCACCGGCCCACGCTCACGGTCTACACCCCGCCGGCTGGCACTGCCAACGGCACGGCGGTCATCTACGCCGCCGGCGGCGGCTACGTCCGCGTGGCCGTCGGGGCCAACGGCGGCGAGATCACGCGCTGGCTGAATTCGCTCGGGCTCACGGTCTTCGTGCTCAAGTATCGCAATGTTGAATACGGCCACCCGGCGCCGCTGCGCGACGCGCTGCGGGCCGTGCGGACGCTCCGCTCGCGGGCCGCGGAGTGGGGGATCAGGCCCGACCGCATCGGCATGCTCGGCGGCTCGGCCGGCGGCCACGTGACCGCGAGCGCCGGCACGCTCTTCGACGCCCCGGAGGGGCGCACGGGCGCGCCGCTCGACCAGGTCAGCGGCCGGCCCGACTTCCTGGTCTTGGTGTTCCCGGTCATCACGATGCAGGACCCCTTTGCCCACGCGGTTTCCCGGCGGGCGCTGCTCGGCGAGCAGCCCACCGCGGAGGCGAAGCACCGTCTCTCCGTGGACGAACAGGTGACCAAGGACACGCCGCCCACGTTCCTTGTCCATTCCTCGGAGGACACCACCGTCCCGGTGGAGAACAGCCTCCTGTTTTACCAGGGCATGCGTCGCGCCAAGGCCCCCATCGAGATGCACCTCTATCCAAAAGGTCCGCACGGTGCGGGCATGGCGCCGGCCCTCGGGCCGACCGCAGAATGGCCGCGCCACTGCGAATCGTGGATGCGCTTCAACGGCTGGCTGCCTACCAGGAAAACCTCCCCATGAGCACCTTTACCCGTCGTCGTTTTCTAAAAGTGTCCACCGTGGCTGCAGCCGGTCTGCCCTTCGTCTCCCGCGGCGCGGCCGCCGCCGGCGCCGGCTTCGAAATCGGCCTTGTCACCGATGCGCAGTACGCCGACATCGAGGCGAAGGGCACGCGTTACTACCGCGCGTCGGTCGGCCGCCTCGCCGAGGCGGTGGAGCACTTCAACGGCCGCGACCTCGCGTTTTGCGCGCACCTGGGAGACCTCATCGACCAGCAATGGAAGAGCTTCGACGAGATCACGAAACCCCTCGCGGCGAGCCGGCACCGTTTCCACCACCTGCTGGGCAACCACGACTTCGACGTGCTCGACGAGCTGAAGCCGCGCGTGCCCGAACGGCTCGCGATGCAGCGCCGCTACCGTTCCTTTGCGCACGAAGGGTTTCAGTTTGTCATCCTCGACACCAACGACGTCAGCACCTACGCGCACCGCGCCGGCACCCCGGAGCACGCCGCCGCGGCGGAGGAGCTGGCGCGCGTCAAGGCCGCCAAGGCAACGCAGGCGCAGCCATGGAACGGCGGGATCGGGGCGGTCCAACTCGCGTGGTTCGACCGCACCTGCACCGAGGCGCGCGCCACGGGGCGAAAAGTGATCGTCTTCGCCCATCATCCCGTCGCGCCGGCGAACGTGCACAACGTGTGGAACGACGCGGCGGTGCTCGCGGTGATCGACCGTCATCCGCACGTCGTCGTCTGGCTGAACGGCCACAACCACGCCGGCAATTTTGCCGAGCGCAACGGCGTGCCGTACGTGACGATGCACGGCATGGTCGAGACGCCGGGCACGACCGCCTTCGCGACGGCCCGGCTCCTGCCCGACCGGCTGGTCCTCACCGGCCACGGCCGCGAGCCGTCCCGCGAACTGGTGTTCCGCCGGACAGGGTAGGGCGGCCGGAGCCGCCCGCCCGTATCCACTTATCAATTACTTAACCGCGGCCCAGACGCGCTGCACATCGTCGTGGTCCTCGAGCTCCTGCAGGAACTCGCCGACCGAGGCCCGGGCGGCCTCGTCGAGCTCGGGATAGGTCTTGGGCAGGTAGCCGATTTCCGCGGTGACGACGGCCCAGCCGTTTTGCTTCAGCCAGGTGGAGACGGCGTGGACCGCGGTGCGCTCGGTGATGAACCGTGCGCCGATGTGGCCCTCGGGGATGTCGTCGTTCTGCGCGTGGGTGAGGGGCTCGAAATCGTTGGCGCCCGCCTCGATCGCGGCCGCCTCGAGGTCGGTCTTGGTGTCGGCATGGTGCGCCTCGACGAGGCCGACATGGTCGAAGAGGAACTTGTTGCTGTGCGCGGCGCCGAGCACGCCGGCCTTGAAGAGATTGCGGATCTCGGGCGCGGTGCGCTGGTGGTTGTCGGTGTAGACCTCGACGATGACCGGCACCTTGTGCGGGGCGTAGCCCTCGAAGGCGAGGTGCTCGAGCGCGGACTTGTCCCCGCCGACGCCGGTGCCCTTGGCGATCGCGCGCTCGATGGCATCGCGGGTCACGCTGGCCTTGCGGGCCTTTTCCAGCACCGCAAACAGGCGGGCGTTGCCGGCCGGGTCGCCGCCGCCGAGTTTGGCTGCGACCGTGATTTCCTTGACGAGTTTACCGACGACCTGACCCTTTTTGAGGTTCACGATCGCGCGTTTTGCGTGGAGCCATTGACGTCCCATCCCCCCACTTAGGAGACGGGGAATGCCGGGGGCAATACGGGAAAACTCGGCGGACAAACTTTCCTGCCGGCGATAACGGATTGCAGCCGGCCGCGGCCCCGCGTGAACATCCGCCCATGCCCTTGCCGACCATCGTCCATCTCGACGCCGACGCGTTCTTCGTGTCGTGGAGGCCCGGGCCTGCGGCGTCTACACCCCGATGCCGACCCAGCGTGCGCTGAAGGTCTGCCCGGACCTGATCATGCTGCCGCACACCGCGGGGCTTTACAGCAAGGTCTCGCACCAGATGTTCGACCTGTGCGAGACCCTCACGCCGCTCGTCCAGCGCAACTCCATCGACGAGGGCTACCTCGACCTCGGGCCCTGCGGCTTCACGACCGTCGCCGAGATCGAGGCCCGGGTGCGCACGCTCCAGCAGCGCATCGCGACCGAGCTCCAGCTCCCCGTCTCGTTCGGCATCGCGACCAACAAGCTCGTTTCCCAGATCGCCTCCAAGCTCCGCAAACCCCGGGGGTTCGTCGTCGTCCCCGCCGGCGGGGAGCGGACTTTTCTGGCGCCCCTGTCCGTCGGCAAGCTCCCCGGCATCGGCGCCAAGACCGAGGCGGCGCTCAACGCCCGCGGGATCGCCCTCATCGGCGACATCCCCGCCAAGTCCGAGAGCGAACTGGAGTCGGTCTTCGGCAACAGCTGGCGCGAGATGCTGGCGACCGCGTGCGGGGAGGACGACCGCGAGGTCCACACCGAGCACGAGGACGCCAAGAGCTATTCCCAGCAGGAGACCTTCTTCGAGGACATCGCCGACTTCGCCGAGATCGAGCGCATCGCGAAGCGCATGGTGGACGAGCTACTCCCCAAGGTCCGCGAGGACAGGAAGCGGGTGCGCACCATGACGGTGAAGGTGCGCTACCCCGATTTCACGCAGGAGTCGCACGGCCGCAGCCTGGAGACGGCCTCGGACCTTGAGGCGCCGTTTTATCCGCTGGTGGCGCCGTTGCTCCGCGCGGCGTGGAAGAAGCCGCGGCCGCTGCGGCTCATCAGCGTGCGTTTCTCCAGCGTGGAGGACGGCGGGCAGCAGTTGGAAATGTTCGCCGAGACCGACGAGAAGCGCCGCCGGCTGGCGGGGGTGCTCGACAAGCTGAACAACCGGGGCCGGGCGTCCGTCGTGCAGCACGGCCATCAGCTCGGCGGACGGCGGGAGTAGGGCGCCTCGGTCAGGGCAGTGGCCGATAAAAAGGACCACCGCATTGCCGTTGTCTGTGCAGGCGCCCGGGGGAGAACCGTGGACGTCGTCGGAGCGGTTTCCGGCGCGAACCCCCATCCACCCTTCCTCCGTCCACCTCGCGCCCACCGTCGGCGACGCCGCGCCCCTCTCCGCCATAAGCGAGGACGGTCGCCACCTCCCTTCCAGTAAGTTCCGAGTCACCGAAAAACCCTGACCGCCAACGCAACCCGCCATCAAAACCCTGATGAACTCAATCCCTGTCCACCGTCCGCTGCGCGGCTTCGCCGCCGGCGCGCTATCCCTGTTTTTCGCGCTGGCGCTTCTCTGCGCCACGTCGCTCCGCGCCCAGACCACCGCCACGGGCGCGGTCGAGGGCCGCGTCTTCAACGCCGCCACCGGCAATGCCCTCGTCAACGCCCAGGTGAGCGTGGAGGGCAGTGGCCGTAGTGTCGTCACGGATGAGGGCGGCACCTACCGCCTCGCGGGAATCCCTGCCGGCGCGGTCAAAGTCACCGTTTCCTACGTGGGCATGCAGCCTCAGTCCGCGACCGTCAACGTGACCCCGGGCGGGGTCGTGCAGCGGGAGT